>CBFDAD010000247.1:0-3349 GCA_965602705.1 uncultured bacterium | reverse complement strand
GGGTCGGCGATCACCATGTCAATCCCTGCCCCCATTAACATGATCATGTATACCCGGTTGAGGAGCGGGCGCATAGCGCTGGGGACCGCGTTGGAGACGTTGGACAGCCCGGCGTTGGTCAACGGCGGCGGGTCCCAAGCGAACTTGAGGGTACGCACCGCTTCCACGCACTCGGGGCAGAACTCTTGACATCCCGACACGGTCAACACCAACGGGTCGATGATCAGATCGGTGATGGGAAAATCCAGCTCCAGGGCGCGCGGGATGAGGTGCTCTAGCGCCAACATCACGCGCTCGTCAGCGCCAACGGGGATGCCTGCCTTGGCCATCGTCAGCGCAATGAGCCGCGTCCCGTATTTCTTGGCGACGGCGGGTACTTTTTCCAGCCGTTCGGGCTCAGCCGAGGTAGAGTTGATAATGGGCTGGCACTTGACCAACTCACAGGCCGCTTCAATGGCCGCCAGGTTAGTCGTGTCCAGACAGAGCGGCACATCCGGGCCGACTGCCTCTTGCACAATTTCCACCAGCCAGGGTAAAATTTCGTGGCCGCGCTTTTTTTGCGGGCCGATGTTCAGGTCAACGACCTGGGCACCGGCCTCGACCATCCGGACCGCCGTGTCCGTGATATAGCCCTCGTCTTTTTCCTTGATCGCCTCTTTAAAGCGCGGCGAGATAATGTGTAGGTTCTCTCCAATGATGTACATAAACTACCTCCTTGCATATGTTATTCGTCAGCGATGTGTTACGTTTTAAAAATTACGCCCTTTCAGGGCCCGCTTGAATATGTCTCGCACCGATTGATACACAGGCGAATCTCTATCCAGTTCGACCAATGGCCGGCCGGTGAACTCGAACTCGGCCATCGTAGCGTCATAAGGCACGATTCCCAGAAACTCTGCCTTGACACTATGTATCGCCTCTAGTAACGCCGGCGGTAACTCCTTGCCGGGGAACCGGTTGACGATGAGATAACGATTCTTGACAGTGATCTCCAATTCATCTACCAGGTCCGCCACCCGCCGGGCAGCGACGATGCCCCGCTGCGTGGGATCGGAGACGATCAGCAAAATATCTACGTCACGGGTGGTGCGCCGGCTCAGATGTTCCATACCGGCCTCGTTGTCCATTACCACATAATCATAGCTAGCATTGATCCGGTCCATCACCGTACGCATGACACTGTTGGCGGCGCAGTAGCAGCCCTGTCCCTCAGGCCGTCCCATCGCGATCAGGTCCACACCGTCTCCTTCGACCGTGGACATGCGAATATGATAGTCAAAATAGTCGCTCTTGCTCATCCCGCTGGCGAGCCCGCCAGCCAGTGCCCCGGCCCCTGCCGTAGACTGAACCTCAGCCAACAACTCCTCCCGAATGTCGCCTACAGTCTCTTCCAGTTCCAGGCCCAACACCATGTTCAAGTTACTACTGGGGTCAGCATCAATCGCCAACACAGTTCCAAGCCGCTCCTCCATCAGGTAGCGGATCGCCATCGCCGCTACAGTCGTCTTACCAGTGCCCCCCTTACCAGCCAAAGCAATCGTTACAGTCATCTAAAAACCCTGAACTCCTTATCCTAAATTCCCTCAACTCAGAATTACGAGCGGCTTTCTTTCAACACGGCTGCCACTGAAGGAAAGCGCTCGATATCGGTGTGCGGCAGGAACAACGCCGAGGTAAAGTGCTCGTAGAAGGTGTTATCAGCCGACAACTCCAGATAGGTCATCTTGCTGGCCGCCGCATCGATCTCGGCGCGTACATCCCGGCGCAAGAGCGCCATATAAGCCCCTTTGACAGAGGTATTTCCCAGAAAGTGGAACTTGTCCCAACTCAAATCAGGCAACAGGCCAATCTGAACCGCCTTTTCCACGTTCAAGTACTGGCCAAAGGCACCGCCGATAAACATCTGGTGAACATCGCCCACGTCCACGCCGACGCTCTGCGCCAGAGAGGCAAAGCCAGCGTAAATGGCCGCCTTGGCCCGCAACAGGTTGTCAATGTCGGGGGGAGTGATGACGATGTCGTCCCCGTGGTCGGTCTCCGCCCCCCAGGCAATGACGTATTCGTCTCCGCGCTCGCCGGTGCGGACGCGAGGTGTGTTCAGGTTATGGTTGAGGTTGCCGCTCTTGTCGATGACGCCGGTGATAAACATCTCGGCCAACAGATTGATGAGCCCACTGCCACAGATGCCCTTCGGCTTGCCCCCACCGATGACGCGATAAGACGGTTCGGCGGTCGCGCCGTTGATCCACACATCCTCAATAGCGCCGCGCGTGGCCCGCATGCCGTGCACCACCCCAGCGCCTTCAAAGGCCGGGCCGGCCGAGCAGGCGCAGGTAATGAGCCACGAGCCGTCTCCCAAAACCATCTCGCCGTTGGTGCCTACGTCAATGAACAAGGTGATGTCGCCCACGTCGAGCATACCGCTGCTGACGACGCCTGCCGTAATGTCCGCGCCTACATAGCTGGCCACACCCGGCAGGCAATCCACTGTCGCCTCGGGATTGATATTCAAGCCAATCTCGGCCGCCCGCACCGAAGGCACCTCGTTTACGGTGGTCACATAGGGCTCCAACCGGATGCTCTGAGGCGGTAGCGCCAGGAACAGGTGCATCATGGTGCTGTTACCAGCAACCGTCGCCTTGTGGATTTCGCTGGGCTGAATCTCCTGTTGGCGGCAGACCCGCCCAATCAGTTTATTTAACGTGCCCACTACCAGCCCTTGCAGCTCTTCCAAGCCACCGTTCTTGCTGGCATAGATGATGCGGCTGATGACGTCCTCGCCCCGCCGGATTTGGCCGTTATAGTCGGCCGCCTGCTGAATCACATCTCCGGTGAGCAGATCCACCAGATAAACGACGTTACTGGTGGTGCCGATGTCTATCGCCAGGCCCCAATTCTCGTCGCTCCGGTCGCCTGGGAGCACGTCCACCAGGCGTGGTGGGCCGCCCGGCATATCCCACGTGTCCGTCTCGATGACGACGGTGACGTTCCAGTCACCGGAGCGCAACACAGCCGCCAGCTTTTGCAGCATCGGTAAACGAGCTCGCACGTCGGCAATGCCAGTCTCTTGAGCCAGGGCACGCCGTAAACGGCTCATGTCGTCGGTGTTGTCGGCTAACGAAGGAGACTCGATGTGCAAGCACACACGTCGAATGGACTGGTGTTGCACCGGATCGTAGAAAAAGGGGACCGCGATTTTGGCGGCTGTCTTATCGGTCTCCAGCAGCCGTTCGATCTTTTCCTGGGGCGGCACTCTCACGCGTGCGTCGCCTTCGATGACCGTTTGGCAGGCCAACGCATAGCCCGCTTCCACGTCGGCCGCCGAGAGGCGCAAAGTGGAACGCCGCCG
>CBFDAD010000246.1:0-3371 GCA_965602705.1 uncultured bacterium | reverse complement strand
CGCCGACGTAAGCCTCGCCGATATTGCCGGCGAAGTTCATGTCGCTCTCGTCCAGCCCCTCGCCCACGTCGCGCAGCTTGAACTCCACGTAGGGCTCCAGCCCCACCCGCGCCAGGTTGCGCTGCGCCAGCGCCTGCATCTCGGGGCGGTTGTCGTAAGAGTAAACCCGCCCCGTCGGCATCACCGCCTGAGCCAGCGCCAGCGTCATGCCGCCGCTGCCCGTGCCCGCCTCGATCACGCGGCAGCCGGGCCGGATGCCCAGCTTCAGCAAGATGTAACCGGCGTCCTTGGGATAGACGATCTGGCTCCTGCGCTTGATATGTCGTATCAGGTCGTCGGTGGAGGGGCGCAACAGGACGAACGTGGAACCCAGGTGGGATTTGACGCGCCGCCCCCACGGCTGCCCGATCAGGTCGTCGTGGGCCACGATGCCGTGATGGCTCTCCAGTGCGGCGCCTGGCTGGAGCGTAAAGATAAACCGCTTGCGGTCGCGGCTGAACAGCAGTACCACATCGCCTGCGGCAGTCTCGTTCAAGGCCCCACCTCCCCCTCAACCACCACGCTGGTAAAGCACCAGCATGCCCGCCAGCAGCAGCGCCGCGCCCACCAACCCCGTGACCCCCAACCGCTCTTGAAAAAAGACGGTGGCCAGGACCGTGGCCGTCAGCGGTTCCAGCAGGGTCACGATGCTGGCCGCCGTCGCCGAAGCATACGGCATGCCCGCGACGAGCAACCCATAGGCCAGCGCCGTCGCGCCCAGGCCAATCAGCCACAGCCCCCGCCGCGACGCACGTCTAACCTTGGTTGTCGCTGTGTCCATAGAAAGCCAGTCTACCAGAGAGTCGAGATGGGGTCAAGCGGTCTCTGCTGCAAATCCACGACTGACCGATACTTACTGTAGCACAAAGGCCCCAGATGAGGTAAAATGAGCCAGGTGAGCTTTTAAAATGCGTGATTGTAGGTTATAATCACTAAAATCAAGAACAAATGGCGAAAAAGAGATGCTAAAAGGTTTATTGACCAAAGTGGTCGGCGATCCAAACGAAAAAGAGTTGAATCGCCTGGAGCCCTTGGTAGACGCCATCAATGCACTGGAGCCCGAGTGCCAAGCCCTTAGCGACGCGGAGCTGCACGCCAAGACGGACGAGTTTCGCACGCGCCTGGCCCAGGGCGAGACACTGGACGACTTGCTGGTGGAAGCCTACGCCGCCGTGCGCGAGGCCGCACGGCGCACCATCGGCATGCGCCCCTATGACGTGCAATTGGTCGGCGGGATCATCCTGCACCAGGGCAAGATCGCCGAGATGAAGACAGGCGAGGGCAAGACGCTGGCCGCCACGCTGCCGCTGTACCTGAATGCGTTGGATAGCGAGGGCACCCACCTGGTGACGGTAAACGACTACCTGGCCCGCCGCGATGGCGGTTGGATGGGGCCAGTCTACGAAGCCCTCGGCATGAGCGTAGGACTTGTGATCCCTCGCTTCTCCGGTTTGTTTGACTCGGGATACGTCGATCCCACCAGCCACCTGGAAGATGAACGGCTGGTACACTGGCGACCCACAGAGCGCCAGGAGGTATACCGGGCAGACGTCGTCTATGGCACCAGCAACGAGTTTGGCTTTGATTATCTGCGCGACAACACCGCCCGGGACCTGGACGTGTGCGTCCAGCGCAACCTCAACTTTGCCATCATTGACGAGGTGGACAACATCCTGATCGACGAAGCGCGCACACCGCTGATCATCTCGGGGCCCGCCCACCGCAGAGCAGACAAGTACCAGCTTTTTGACGCCATAGCGGCCAAGCTGCGGCGCAACACTGCTGATGAAGAACAGCCGCCGAACGGCGAATTTAACCTGGATGAAAAGACACGCTCAGTCTACCTCACCGAGCGCGGGATTATTCGCGTGGAAGAAGAGTTGCAACGCATCCAGGAAATCAAAGCCGACGAGAGCCTCTACGACCCGCAGCACTTTGAGCTGGTGCATTACATGGAGAACGCACTCAAGGCGCGCCACGTTTTCCGGCGCGACAAGGATTACGTGGTCACCGAGGCCCGGGAAGTCGTGCTGGTGGACAACCGCACGGGCCGCTTGATGCCTGGCCGTCGCTACTCCGAAGGGCTTCACCAGGCTATTGAAGCCAAAGAGAATGTGCACATCCGTAGTGAGACCGTCACGATTGCTACTATTACCATTCAAAAGTACTTTCGCCTGTACGCCAAACTGGCCGGTATGACCGGCACGGCGGCGACAGAGAAGGAAGAGTTCCACCTGGTCTACAACCTGGACGTCATCAGCCTGCCCACCAACGTCGCCTATCAAGCCAGTTCAGGCCTGCTGACCCCACAAAAAGAACGGCTGGGCGAGATTGACGAGGTAGCCTTTGCCGGGGTAGAGCCCCGCTACCACAACACCGAGGTGACCGTCTATCGTGGGGAGAACGGCAAAGGCCCGTACTTTGACCGTGTTGATTTTAGCGACGTGATTTATTTGAACGAGGAGGCCAAGCTCGAGGCCGCTGTGAGAGAGATCGCTGCCGTGCAAGAAATCGGCCGGCCGGTGCTGGTGGGGACGACTTCCATCGAGAGTTCTGAGCAGTTGCACAAGCTGCTCCAGCGAGCGGGGGTCGAGCACTCGGTGCTGAACGCCAAGCAGCACACCGAGGAAGCACTGATTATCGCCCAGGCCGGTCAGCCAGGGGTCGTCACCGTCGCGACCAGCATGGCAGGTCGTGGAACGGACATCCTGTTGGGTGGCAACCCCGAGGGACTGTCGGCACGCTATGTGAGCGAGCAATGCTTTGAACTGGATGAGCTAGGCAAGGTCGCGCAACTGGTGATCAGCGGGAATCTAGACCAGGCACAGAAAACGGTCCAGGGTGGAAAGGAGACGCGCCTGGGGCCGGATACCCTGGCCTGGGTGCAAGAGACGCACCAGGAATTTGCCGCTCGCAGCGCACAGGTTGAGCAGAGAGGCATCGTGGCGACCATCGTGCCCGAGGTGCTACAAACGTTTGACACCGTGGCCGGCCAGACGGACCGGGAGCAGTACGCTTCGGCGGTGCGAAGTCTGGTGACTTTTATCCGGCGGGGACACCTGCGCACCGCGCGGGAAAAGGCCCGTGCGATGGGCTTGCCGGCGGAACAGATCGAGTGGATCGTGAAATGGATCCAGGACCTTTACGCTTTTCGCCGCCAGCCGGCCCAGTTTCTCAGTGGTGAACTGTTCAATCGCCATTACAACGCCCGTATGGCATTAGTGCGGGCCACGTTGTCCGGCAACGTAGCCGAAGCGCAGCACATTGTGAACACGACACCCGATTTGAGAGGAGAGCTGATTGACGGCATCCGTCGCATTCAGGATGATTGG
>CBFDAD010000245.1:0-3373 GCA_965602705.1 uncultured bacterium | reverse complement strand
GTGGAGAATGTGGACATATTGACTTTGCTCCGACTGCATTTTCGTAACAATTATCACTGGCGCAAGTATAACACACGTATAAAGAAAATTAAAGTTACGTTAAAATCGCAGGGCGGGGTGCTGTTTTCTTCTGTGATGGCCTACGCCGTCAGCGCGCTGACGGTCGCGCCGCTGGGGATGGACTCTGATGCAAAGTCGCTCTCTAGTAAATCACTGACGAGGACACAGTTGCGCCCCACGCGCAGATGGGATGGCAACTGCGCGTTCTTGCCTACCAGGGTGATGCCGCTTGTCACGTAACCCAGAGAATTGACAGTATAGTCTTTGCCCCAACCAATATGGGCTCCGCGCCCGACAGTGACTTGCTTATCAATGATGCAGCGGTCCACAACCGCGCCCGCTTGGATCACAGTGTCGGTCATAATGATCGAGTAACGCACGACAGCGCCGCGCTCGACGCGCACACCCGGCGAGAGCACCGAGAACTCGACCGATCCCTCGATAACGCTGCCATCGGTGATTGAGCTGTGGCTCACGGTCGCGCCGCTGCGTACGATGACCGGCGGGCGCTCCTCGCTGCGGGTATGAATGATCCAATCGCGGTCGAACAGGTCAAGGGGTGGTTTATCACCGAGTAGTTCCATGTGCGCTTCCCAATAGGCCTGCACGGTCCCCACGTCTACCCAGTAGCCATCGTAGGGAAAGGCATAGAGCCGCTTGCCTTGCGCTAACATAAGGGGGATGATGTTCTTACCGAAATCCCGCTGTGAGGTGGGATCTTCCAGGTCATCCTGGAGTGCCCCTCTCAGCGCCTCCAGTCCGAAGGCATAAATACCCATGGAGGCCAACGTGCTCTTGGGTGCGGCGGGTTTTTCTTCGAACTCGGTGATGCGATAGTCTTTTTCTACAGCCATCACGCCAAATCGGGAGGCCTCCTCCAGCGGGACACGCCGGACGGCGACAGTGCAATCGGCTTCGTGCTCCTGATGAAAATTCAAGAGAGCATAGTAGTTCATCTTGTAGACGTGATCACCAGCCAAGATCAGGACGTTCTCAGGCCTGGCACGGCTGACAAAATCCATGTTCTGGTAAATGGCGTCGGCTGTGCCTTGATACCAGTCTGAGTCGGACCGTCCCAAGTAGGGCTGCAAAAGCGTCACCCCTCCCGTGGCCCTATCCAGGTCCCAAGGCCGGCCCGACCGGATGTGGTCGTGCAATGAGCGGGGCCGGTATTGGGTCGCAATACCCACGTGGTAGATGTCTGAATTGACGCAGTTGCTCAAGGTGAAATCAATGATGCGGTACTTGCCGGCAAAGGGGACCGCTGGCTTGGCCCGTTTTTGCGAGAGGATGCTCAGACGACGTCCCTCACCCCCGGCCAGGACCATGGCCACTGTTTTCTGCAAGGGTCACTCCGTGAAATTCTATTTACTGGCTGCTTGGACCAGGGCGGGCAGCAGGTAATTCTGGACAACCACATCCCAACTCATTTTTTGACTGATCAGGTGTCCACGCTTTAGGAACGCTTGACGCGCTCGCTTGGTGGTTGGCAGGCGATCTATAATCTCTTGGGCGACCTTTTGGGCCTGGTTTGTCTCAATTAAATCCCGCTCTGGCTTTCCCAAGACCTGAGCGACCTGAAAGTCGCCGACTGCCATACCTTCCGGAAGCGAGGTGTAGTCGGCCACAATCAGGTTGCTGGGCAGCTCGCCTTGGCAGACCTGCCGCACAAACCCCAAACAACCGCATATGTTGGAGACGACACACAAAGCGCCAAAGTTCAAAGGCTCTATCTGCGAGATGCCAAAAGGCTCGTAGACGGATTGGCCGAACTCCAAATCGGTTCCCCAGCGGATGTCGTGGTCGGTCATATCCTCGGGCATGCGCTCGCCGCAGCGCTCGCGGTTCCAGCCGAATTGGTTGACTAGAACAATGCGGATAGCTTTCGCGTTGGCGTTAAAGGCTTTGATGAGTTCGTAAAACTCTATCCCGCCGTGCTGCAAATCACCGTTGTCCTGGCGGTGCACGACTGGCCAACCGTACTCTTGTTCCCAGTCGTATACGTCGCTGACGCGGCGGCCTCCTGGGAGGGCGCTTGCCAGGACGTACATCACGGCCCGTTTTTTCTTGCATGCTAACAAGTGGTCCAAATGCTCTAGCACGCGCACGTCACGCCACAGAGCCTTGCTGGGCACAAAGCGTGTCACGTGAGTGAAAACAAAGTCAGGCGGCTTGTCAAAGAGCCCCAGGTTGACGGCGTACTGGCCAAGGCGGGCCTTGGACGCCAGTTTGTCTTCCAGCGTAATCTCGGTGGCAGGCAGACCGTTATATACCAGGTCAATGTGGGTTTGGGCCAGAACTGGAGACAGGAAGCGCAATTCTTCGATAATTGGGTCACCCACCGCCAAAAGGTTATCAGATTCGGTGGAGGTTTCGAGCATAGCATGCTTGAAATAACTTGACTGGTCGCCAAAGACATCGCGAAGGAATAGACCCTGGACGCGGGCTTGGCGCATGGTGTTGTAGAACATCATGTCGTGGCCGTAACTGTTCTCGACGATGGAGCGTATCGTCGACACCTCGTGAGCGTAAAAAACGGTGTGGTAAAGGCCGGGGTCGTGTAGGTTGGCCGAGTAGAGCAACGGTAGTCCCATAAAATCGTGGGCGATCATAAACCTTTCCCCGTTGCGGCTGTTGCCAATCAGGGTCTTGAGCGCCAGGTAGCTTGGCTCGGCTGCGTTGACGTAAAAGCTGTATTCGGGGTCGCTCTCGTAGCGGTCCGATTGGAGGCCGAATCGATCATATAACCGTCGCTTGAAAAAGTTTAACTTTTCGAGCACGATCTCGGTGGCATCTATCAAGATCACCTCGTGCCGAGTTCCGCCAAAGTCGCGTTTCCCGTACAATAGGTGGACGTTAAAACTGGCCTCGATTTTGCCCACCGCCGCCGATAACCGGCGATCCAGTTTGTCCACCCCGTGGTACGATGAGTACTCGACTTCCAGCTTGTTGCTAGGGCTGACCAAGCGCTCCATCGCGATGTCATCCCGCGTGTCTATCGGTCCGACGAGGACAGTCCGTTCCATGCCCAGCAAGTAAGCGCCGCTGCTCAGTATCCCATCCAGCGTAGCGCCGATACCGCCGACTTTGATGCCTGCCTCGTGCGTGGCGTGGACGACCAGCTCAAACTTTAGGTTTCTTTCTTTCGCCATGGTTTACCTCTCGTTAACTCGATACAAACACGCAACACCGCAGCCGATGTACCAGATGTAACTCGACGCAGCCACGGTGCAGGGCTTACTTTCAAAGCAAGTCATCACGAAAGGGCGGCTGCTTTGAATGCCCCGTGTAATTGTTCAGTTTTCAATCGAGC
>CBFDAD010000244.1:0-3430 GCA_965602705.1 uncultured bacterium | reverse complement strand
CGTGGATTCGATGCCCCGCAGTCGTTCGACGACAGAAGGGCGCGTGAAAAAAGGGGCAATGGCACCAACGGTGAGGGTCTTGCCTAACGACAGCCGTCGTGCAGCCGGGCTGGGGGTGTAGTTTAGCTCGGCAATAACGTCCAACACGCGCTGCCGCGTGGCATCGCTGACCAGCGGGCTATCGTTCAGCACTCGAGAGACAGTGCCCAGGCCAACCCCAGCTCGTTTGGCTACGTCGCGGATCGTTGCCACAGTCGCCACTCCCAACAAGTAACCGTTGTTGGAACCGGTTCCATTGTAGCATGGATAGAGAGCGATGTCAAGTACCAAAGTGGAGGTAAGGTTGTCCCAAGACGCCATCGGTTGTATAATGATGAGCAGATGCGATATCGAAAGGCACTGACGCAATGTCCCCTATTTTGGACGCGAACAGTCTCGAATGCCCTAGCCACGGCCCAGAGCAAACCCGGCGGTTGGGCGTTCGCATGGGAGAATTGCTGCGTGCCGGTGACCTGGTCTGCCTGGAGGGCGCGTTGGGCGCAGGTAAAACCTGTCTCGCCCAAGGCATCGGGCGTGGTTGTGGCGTGACGGAATCGCTTATCAGCCCGACCTATACACTGATTCACGAATACCAGCGGCCCCACGAAGGCCCGACGCTCTATCACGTGGATCTATATCGCATCGCCGGCGTACCAGAGGCGCTGCATTTAGGCTTGGACGATTACCTGGACGACGTCGCGGCCATCACCGTGATTGAATGGCCGGAACGCGTCGAAGAGATGTTACCGAAGGATCGGCTGTGGATTACGTTGCGGCATCTCAAAGGTAGCAAGCGCATCCTGTTGTTTTCGGCTCACGGGACGCGCTATGAGATGCTGCTGCGCGAGTTTCGCAAGCGCGCTTTTGGCGTCTAGCGCTTGTCCTCCTTCCGGAGGATTGGTGGAGTGAGAATGGACGGCCTACTGTTAGCAGTGGACACCTCAACCAAAACCGCCAGTGTCGCACTGTACGATGGCATCAGCGTGCGCGCCGAGATGACCTGGGAGGCACCCCGCCGTCACACGGTCGAGTTGACGCCCCAAATCGTGGCGATGATAGACCGGCTGGGAATCGACGCGTCCGCCCTGACCGGCTTGGCTGTGGCGTTGGGACCAGGTTCGTTCACCGGTCTACGCATCGGCCTGGCACTGGTCAAGGGATTGGCGTTGTCACGAGGCATCCCGCTGGTCGGCATCCCTACCCTGGACGTGACAACCTGTCCTGTGAGTCGCAGTCGGGCGACGCTGTATGCCACGTTGCAGGCCGGGCGGGGGCGGATATGCCTGGCCCCTTACCGTTGGCGACGTGGAAGATGGCGCCAGGTGGATGAGATGAGGATTTCAACCTGGGCGGAGCTGGCCGCCGAGGCTGAGGACGGGGCCGTCTTTTGCGGCGAGATTGATGCCAGCGGCCTGGAGGCGCTGTCAAGTCGCACGGCCAAGACAATAATTGTGCCCGCCTCCCAGCGCCTGCGTCGGGCGGGCTGCCTGGCTGAACAGGCGTGGGATCGTCTGGCCCGCGGTGAACACGATGACCCGGCTACGTTACAGCCGATTTATCTGCACACGGCTTCGACCTGAGCCCGAACCAGAGACTGACTCAGGGACGCGATCAAGTATCTAGCTACTGAAAACAAGATGTTCGAAGACGATTTTCCCTACATCGTTGAACCAATGCGCTGGGAGGATGTGCCACAAGTGATGGCAATCGAGCGCGAGTCGTTTCCTCTTCCCTGGCCGGAACGCGCATACCGCTACGAATTATCCCAAAACAAGAATTCCCATTATTTCGTTTTGCGCCCCCGCCAAGCGCCTGCCCCACGAGGCTGCTGGGAGCGCCTTAAGCAGTTGGGACGACGGCCAGCTCGACCGTGGATCTTGGCTTACGGTGGCTTTTGGATGATCGCTGGCGAAGCACACATCAGCACGGTGGCTGTGATCCCATCCCGGCGCCGGTCAGGGCTGGGGGAGTTGGTGCTATGGGCGATGCTCAAACGGGCCGCCTTGATGGGCGCTTTCGAGGCGACGCTGGAAGTGCGGGTATCCAATCACGCGGCGCAAAACCTGTACCTAAAGTATGGCTTTGAAAAGGTCGGTCAGCGCCGCCGCTATTATCAAGACAACGGCGAAGATGCCTGGATAATGACCGTGACCGATTTCCACAACGAGGCTTTTCAGGCCCGCCTGAATCAGTTGGGCCAAGAGTTGAAGCAGTCTCTGTGGTGCGACATCCAAAAGTGAGCCTGGACAAAGAGTGATTGTTAGACTATAATCCCCGTCTGTGCTGACCTGACGGCGACGGTGCTGTCCAGAAGCAGACGTCAAGCTAACGCCCGCGGGCGGCGACCAATCCCATTCAGCGCGCTTTTCTGCCTGGCAAAGCAGTGGGGCGCTGGGAGCAAAGCGGCGCGACGTAGGGCTTGCAGAGCCTCCTTGCAGCAGAGCGGAAGGGACGGAGACGTTCTGACCGCTCAAATTCTGCATCGGACATGACAACAGGCAAAGCTAGCGCAAGACGGGGGGATGCGACAAGCACCACGTATACGGAATTCCCTATCACAAATCCCCATAGGAGCAGCTACATGTCTGAGTTAGAGATCTTGCACAACCAGATCCAGACCTGCACCCTTTGCAAGTTGCACACCGGACGCACCAACGCCGTCCCCGGTGAGGGGCCGGCGCATGCAGACATTATGTTTATCGGCGAAGGGCCGGGTTTCCACGAAGACAAACAGGGCCGGCCGTTTGTCGGCGCAGCGGGCCGGTTTCTGGAGGAGCTATTGGAAAGCATCGGCTTCAAGCGGGAACAGGTGTTTATCACCAACGTGGTCAAGTGCCGCCCACCCGCCAACCGCGACCCAGAAACCGACGAGATCGAGGCGTGTCGTGGCTATTTGGATCAACAAATCGAGTTGATCCAGCCCAAAATGGTCGTCACGTTAGGGCGCTTTTCGATGGCCCGCTACTTTACCAACGCCAAGATATCCCAGATACACGGCAAACCCAAAAAGATGGACGGCGTGATTTACTATCCTATGTACCATCCCGCGGCCGCCCTGCACCAGCCCAGCCTGCGCCGCACCGTGCAAGAAGACATGGGGCGCATCCCGCAATTGTTGGCCGACATAGACCGGCTGGTCGAAGAAGAGCCGCCGGAGAACGTTGAACAACTGAGCCTGTTCTAAGTTTCAGTAGATCCGATTTTGCTCGGCCTGGATTGCCAAATCCAGGTCAAAACCGGGGATTTAGCAACACCTGCCCAGCAAAGCTGTGCGGCGCTGGGTCCCCTCAGAGCATTTTTGGATCTACTGAGACTCTTTGTTGAGCACCAGCTCTACAGATGCACTATTTGTAACAATGTCATTTTAAAAGAGACAACCCGCCGCCTCCCC
>CBFDAD010000243.1:0-3469 GCA_965602705.1 uncultured bacterium | reverse complement strand
GTCGATTTTTTGCGTTTCACCTTGTAAAATTATCAGGAGGTAAATCCAATGAAACTGGATCCCAAAGCCCGTTATGCAGAGACCCACGAATGGGCCCGCCAGGAAGGAGGGGAGATTGTCGTTGGCGTCACTGACCACGCTCAGGAGTCTCTCTCCGACATCGTCTATGTGGAACTGCCCGAGGTCGGTGATAGCTTTGAGAGCGCTGAGAGCTTTGGTGTCGTCGAGTCGGTCAAGGCGGCGTCAGACGTCTACCTGCCGGTCGGTGGTGAGATTGTTGCTATTAACACGGAACTGGAAGAAACGCCAGAGTTGATCAACCAGGATCCCTACGGCGCCGGATGGCTCGTTCGGGTTGTGCCCGGTGACCCCTCCGAGATGGAGGATCTGATGGACGCAGGAGCCTACGAGGCCCACGTCGCCGAGGAGGAAGGTTAGATGAGTTTTATTCCTCACACCGACACCGATCGCCAGGAAATGCTGGCCAAGATCGGTGTCGAGCGCATCGCAGATCTATTCAGCGACATTCCCGCCGACAGGCGCTATGTTGACTTTGATCTGCCCGAGTCTCTGTCTGAAATGGAGGCCAAGTGGGAGCTGAATGCGCTAGCCGAGGCCAATGTTGACGCCAACCACTATGCCTGTTTTTTGGGCGCCGGGGCGTACAATCATTACGTGCCCAGCGTGGTCGATTACGCCTTGCAGCGGGGTGAGTTCTATACCGCTTACACGCCTTATCAACCAGAGATCAGCCAGGGCACGCTTCAGGCCATCTTTGAGTATCAAAGCATGATCTGTGCCCTGACCGGCATGGAGGTCTCGAATGCCAGTCACTACGATGGCGCCACCTCACTGGCTGAAGCGGTGATTATGGCCGTCAACGTCCACCGGGGCAAGCGTAAGAAGATCGTTCTGTCGCCAACGATACACCCTGAGTACCGCGCGGTGGTTCGTACCTACGTCCAGGGCATGGGGTTGACAATCGTAGGCGACACGGACCCGCAAGCGGACCTGGCGGCGTTGCAGGCCATGATAGATGATGACACGGTGATGCTGGCCGTGCAAAACCCCAGCTTTTTCGGCCAGGTGGAGGAACTGTCATCGCTGGCCGAGGCTTGCCACGCTCACAAGGCACTGCTGACCGTCGTGGCGGATCCGATCAGCCTGGGGATGTTCAAAGCGCCCGGCGACATGGGCGCCGACATCGTCGTGGGTGAAGGGCAGTCGTTAGGCGGCGGGTTAAACTATGGCGGGCCGTATCTGGGCTTTTTCGCTACCCGGAACAAGTACGTACGCCGCATGGCAGGGCGACTGGTCGGCGAGACGACCGACGCCGACGGCCAGCGCGGCTACGTGTTGACCCTGGCCACCCGCGAGCAGCACATTCGCCGCGAAAGGGCCACCAGCAACATCTGCACCAACCAGGGGTTGTTGGTCCTGGCCGCCAGCGTCTATATGGCGGCGTTGGGTCGCTGTGGTCTGCCCAAGATTGCCTCGCTATGTTATCACAAAGCCCACTATGCTGCCGCCCAGATTAACGCTCTGGAAGGTTACGAGGTGTGGCAAGGCAAACCGTTCTTTAAAGAGTTTGTCGTCAAATGCCCACGCCCCGTGGCCGAGATCAACGAGCATCTACTAGCAGAATGGGAGATCATTGGCGGCTACGATTTGGGGCGCGATTATCCCCATCTGACCGACCATATGCTGATCGCCGTCACGGAGACAAATACGCGCGAGGAGATTGACGACCTGGTAGCGGCACTGGAGGAGGTGGCATCATGACCGAGTCGTTGATTTACGAGCTATCGGCGCCGGGCCGCTGTGGCGTTGTCTTACCTGAGAGCGATGTGCCCCAGGCGGCCTTACCGCCTGAGGAGCTGTTGCGCGAAGATCTATTTCTGCCCGAGGTCAGTGAGATTGACATTGTGCGCCACTATCTGCACCTGTCACAACTGAACCACGGCGTAGACAAGGGCTTTTATCCGCTCGGCTCTTGTACGATGAAATATAACCCCAAGATTAACGAACAGGTCGTTCGTCTGCCTGGCTTTACCGGACTGCATCCCTACCAGGACCCCGAGACTGCCCAGGGGGCGATATTCTTGGTTTATAGCCTGCAGGAGTGGTTAAAGGAGATCGGTGGTTTCGCAGGTGCGTCGTTGCAGCCGGCGGCTGGCGCTCACGGCGAGATGACCGGTGTGCTGATGATTCGCAAGTATCTCCATGACCGGGGCGAGACACAGCGTAACAAGATTCTTATCCCCGACTCGGCCCACGGCACCAATCCGGCCAGCAGCAGTATGAGCGGCTTAAAGGTGGTCGAGATTCCTTCGGACGAACGGGGCAACGTGGACCTTGCGGCGCTCAAGGAGGCTTGCGACGACACGGTGGTCGGCCTGATGTTGACCAATCCCAACACCTTGGGGCTGTTCGAGGAGCAGGTGCAGCAAATCGCCGACATGGTCCACGGCTGTGGCGGTCTGCTTTATGGCGACGGTGCCAACATGAATGCCATCATGGGGGTCGCCAAGCCCGGCGATTTGGGCATTGACGTGTTACACTTTAACCTGCACAAGACCTTCAGCACGCCCCACGGCGGTGGTGGACCTGGCGCTGGTCCGGTCGGCTGTGTTGAGAAGCTGGTGCCCTACCTGCCTGGCCCCGTCGTCACCATCGAGCCAGGAAGCGACGAGGGAGATGAGCCGCCGCTTTACACCTGGCACATGCCCGAGCACACGATCGGTCGCGTCAAGGCGTTTTATGGTCAATTTGCCGTGCTGGTGCGGGCCTACACTTACATCCGTATGCTGGGGGCGGATGGGGTACGACGCGCGGCCGAGCACGCCGTGCTCAACGCCAACTATCTCAGGGCGCTGTTGCAAGAGGTCTATCCGGTCTCCCACGATCGAATCTGCATGCACGAGTTTGTGCTGGCCGGCCCACCCGAGGACGTTCAAGAGGCCGGCGTGCACACGATGGACGTGGCCAAGCGCCTGATGGACTATGGCTTCCATCCACCGACGGTCTATTTTCCTCTGATTGTCCACGAAGCGCTCATGATCGAGCCGACGGAGACGGAAAGCAAGGAAACGCTGGACGCCTTTGCCGAGACGATGATTAAGATCGTAGCAGAGGCGCGGGAGAACCCTGAGCTGTTGCACGAAGCACCGCTTAGCGTTCCGCTCAGGCGACTGGATGAGGTCCAGGCGGCGCGCAACCCGGTGTTGCGTTATACGCCGCCGGAGTAGAGCGTTGTCCCATAAACAGTAAAACAGGGGCGTCACCCGGTGACGCCCCTGTTTTTCTCTACAATATTTCCAGTTGTGATGCGAATCGGGCTGAGCATCGTGGATGGTTCAGTGAGGGATGCTGGTATTTCCAGGCCAAACGCTGCAAGGTCCTGCGTAACCGATGCCGCCTCCACTTCACACCCTTCCTGGCGGAACGTTGCCAGGGCCGCGTAAAGGTG
>CBFDAD010000242.1:0-3470 GCA_965602705.1 uncultured bacterium | reverse complement strand
AGGTGGTGATGGGTATCTGCGAGCGCATTGTCGTATTGGATTATGGCAAGAAAATCGCCGAGGGCACAGCAGCGGAGGTGCAGCGCAACCCGCAGGTCATTGAAGCTTACCTGGGCGAGGAGGAGGTGTGAGCATGGCCCTGTTGAAGATCGAGAACCTGCACACCTATTACGGTCACGTCAATGCCCTCAAGGGCGTCAACCTGGAGGTGGAGGAAGGGGAGATAGTCACTCTCATCGGGGCCAACGGGGCCGGCAAGACCACTACGCTGCGCACGATCTCCGGCCTGATCCGGCCCCGCGAGGGGCAAATCTCGTTCCAGGGCGATTCCATCGTTGGTATGCCGGCCCATCGCATTGTCGAAGCGGGCATCTCCCATGCACCGGAGGGGCGCCAGATTTTCAGCACGCTGACCGTGATGGAGAACCTGAGGATGGGCGCTTATTCCCTGGGCGGGGACAAGGAGGCCATCGAGGAAAACACCCAACGCGTCTTCAGTCTTTTCCCCCGTCTGGAGGAGCGAAGGACCCAGTTGGGCGGGACGCTCTCCGGTGGTGAGCAGCAGATGCTGACGATTGGTCGTGCGCTGATGGCCCGACCGCGGCTGTTGATGTTGGACGAGCCCTCGTTGGGCTTAGCCCCGCTGCTGGTCAGGGCCATCTTTGACACCGTCCGCGAGATCAACGCGCGCGGGGTGACGGTGTTGCTGGTGGAGCAGAACGCCCGCGCGGCCCTCAAGATTGCCCATCGCGGGTGTGTCCTGGAGACTGGACGAGTGGTCCTCTCCGGCCTGGCCGGCGATTTGTTGCAGGACGAGCGCGTGCGCAAGGCATACCTGGGAGAGCAATAGCGCTGTTCTCCCTCTTACTAAGCGCCGAGTGCCCGGTGGGTCGATGTGTGTCTCACCGGGCACTGGCGTAAAAGTGACCAGGCCATCAATTCCCTTTTTGATACAACCATGCTATAACATAGCCTGTCGCGTGATTGGCGGATTGGTGTGCCGCTCACAGATTTGGCCGGTACCAGGGGGAGAGAATGACGGACGAAAACCTGGATCTCACTACAGAGGAGCCGTTCGTGGATGGGGGGGCATCAGAGTATGAAATATCAGCCGACGCGGAAAACGGAGGCGCTATGCAGCCCGTCCAGGATCAGCCCGCGCAGCCATCGACGGATGCTGTTTTAGGTGGCGGGGGCAAGTGCTTTTTGTGGCTCTTGGCAGGTGCGGTGATTTCAGGGGTGGCGGTCCTGGTGATCGCGATTGTCGTCCTTCTAGGTCCGGGAAGAGGGGCGCGGTCCAATTCGACGCTTACCCCGGCCGTGGTTTACACAACGCCCAGACCCACCGTGACGCGCACGCCCACCGCGACGCGCACGCCCACCCCGACGCCTACACCCACCCCGACTACAACGCCTACGCCAACTTTAACGCCGACCCCAACCGATACGCCGACGCCCACCCCGGATGTGATCCTGCAGGGGGTCACGGCTTTGGGGGAATTGAACACCGTACAGTATGATTTAAAGACAGTGGTGGACAAAGAGGCGCAGCAAAAAGGTCCACTACTGCTGCGACCCACTTTGCATTTTCTATTGGTGGCCGAGGGACGTGTCAAAGCAGGGGTAGACTTTGCGGAGATGGTGCGGTACGAGATCTTGGGCAAAAAGGTGACGGTCTTTTTGCCGGCGCCGCGCATTTCTGACTTTTATGTTGACGCGAACGACCTTCAGCTATATTACATTCGCAACGATTGGGGGCTGGACGAAAAATTCGTGGTGGAGCGCTACAGCGAGGCCGTGGTGGAGGCGCAAGATAGCCTGCGGCGGGCGGCATTGGAGAGCGGTATTCTCGACGCAGCCAAGACTAATGCGTCGGCGTTGGTGCAGTCATTGATTCTGGGTTTGGGTTTTTCCGAGGTGCAAGTCGTATTCTTACCGCCGCGTGGGGACGAAACGCTGCAATTGGAAGTGCCACTGGAGTTGGCACCAACGCCTGTGCCCTTCTTCACCGCGACGCCGGGAGGGTAAGGGGACGCCTGGTTGCGTGCTTGATGCCCGGTCACTGGGCTGGCTGTCGGAAATTGAAGAGAAAGTACGCTGTGTGTTAAACCGCCCGTGGGTATCAGTCTCACGGGCGGTTTGGTGCTTGGTCCGTTTGTTTATGGACGTGCCTCGTCAGGAACGGCTAACCCTTGCCGTCTCCCCCGTTCTTGCCTTGCAAGTGGGCGATTAATGGATCTGTCACCAGGGGCACCACGTCGCCGATCATGTGTGGCATCAGGTTGTCCATCACCTTGGGCATCAGCTCCGGCATTTGTTCGGCCATATAGTCGGGCATGGGGACCAATTCCGCCACGCGGTCCAACATCGTCGGCATTACCTTGGGCATCATCATCGGCAGCAGGCGCGGGAAGAGCAGCGGGAACATTGGCTTCATCAACTGAAGCGCCCCAGGAATCTTGCCCATCGCCCGCATCATGGGCCCCATGCCGAAAGGCATGGCGTCGACCAGCTCGGGCCACATCGTGCTCATCAGCTCAGCAAAGCCCTCGGGTGTCAGCAGCGCGATCATGGCCTCAAAGACGGCCCACTGCGCTCGCACTTCCGGGTGTGGGTCGGGGAAGTCGTAGCCCAGCGCCTCGGAGCAAAAACGCGCCAGGTCCATCACCTCGATGGGGACGTCTTTCTTGTCGCGGGTCACACGCAACTGGAACTCGCAGCAAGGGCAAGCCGCCAGGACTTTCTGCGCACCCACTTCTATCGCTTCATCCAGCCGATGCTTTCCAATCTCGGCCGCGACCGGCGGTTCCTTGATGAGTGTGAGGACGCTGCCACAACAGTGCGCTGCATCGCGATTGTATTCCATTTCCACATAGTTCACGTTGGGGATGGCCTGGATGACTTGGCGGGGTTCTTCGTAGACGTGGGAAACACGGCCCATGTGGCAGGAATCGTGCCAGGTGACGGTAACCGGTTCGTGGTCATTCTCAGGGAATTCGAACAATCCAGCCTCGATTTGCTCTGCTATCACCTCGCTGTAGTGCTTGGCCTTGATGTCGTACTCGATGCCCAGCTTCTCTGCCCACTCGGGGTAGCTGTGCCGCCACATCATGTTGCACGCTGGGCAGGAAGTGATGACGGTGTCGGCGCCAGCGGCTTTGACCGCAGCGATGTTCTTGCGCATCGTCTCCGCAAAGACGTCCCACTTGCCCGCCACCAGCATCGGTGTGCCACAGCAATTCTCTTTCTTGCCCAGGTGGGTAAAGTCCACCCCGGCGGCGTCCAGCAAGCGCACTGACGCCATGCCGATGTCGTGTTCCACGTAGCTGGCGGTGCATCCCGCAAAGTATACGGCCTTGGCCTTGTGTCCTACGCCGTGCTGCTCCGTCAAATCCTCGGGGAACCAGTCAGTGCGATTCTGACGATAGCCTGCCCAAATGTTGCCCTGATCGGTCAGTGCTGCCGCCATC
>CBFDAD010000241.1:0-3480 GCA_965602705.1 uncultured bacterium | reverse complement strand
AAAAAACGGATCGGTAGGATGGGCCAGGTTGGCCCATCCCGCCGATCCGTTGTGTCTAACTGACGTCGGTCTAGTACATGCCGCCGCCGGGAGGCATTGGCGGGCCAGCCTTTTCTTCTTCAGGAATGTCGGTGATGAGGGCCTCGGTGGTCAGAACCATCGCGGCGATGCTGGCCGCGTTCTCCAACGCACCCTTGGTCACCTTGGCCGGGTCAATGATGCCGGCCGTCACCATGTCTACGTAATCATTCTTGAGCACGTCGTAGCCGATGTGGTCGTTCTTGTCTTCCTTTTGCTTGCGGCGGACGGTATCCAGTACCACCGCGCCGTCCAGGCCAGCGTTCGCGGAAATCTTGCGCATGGGCTCTTCCAACGCCTTGCGCAGGATGTTGACGCCGGTCTGCTCATCGGCGTAACCCATCTTGACATCTTCAAGCACGGGCAGGGCGTTGATCAGGGTCACGCCGCCGCCGGCCACGATGCCTTCCTCGACCGCAGCGCGCGTCGCGCTCAGCGCGTCCTCGACGCGGTGTTTCTTTTCCCTCAGCTCGACCTCGGTCGCCGCGCCCACGCGGATGATGGCCACGCCGCCGCTCAGCTTCGCCAGCCGTTCCTGTAGCTTTTCCCCGTCATAGTCGCTGGTGCTGTGCTCGATCTCGACGCGGATCTCCTCGATGCGGCCCATGATGGCTTTCTCTTCACCCTTGCCACCGATGATGGTGGTGTCGTCCTTGCTGGAGACGATCTTGTCAGCTCGCCCCAGGTCCTGCACCGTCACGCTCTCCAGCTTGCGGCCCATATCCTCGGTGATGACCTGTCCGTCGGTCAGGATGGCGATGTCTTCCAACATGCGCTTGCGCCGGTCGCCAAAGCCGGGGGCTTTGATCGCCAACACGTTGAGCATACCGCGCAGCTTGTTCAGCACCAACGTCGCCAACGCCTCGCCGTCCACGTCCTCGGCGATGATTACCAGTTCGCGCTTGCCCAGCTGTACCAGTTTTTCCAGGATGGGCACCAGGTCATTGGCTGCCGAGACCTTTTTGTCGTGGATCAGGATGTAGGGCTCCTCGATGACGGCTTCCATCGCCTCGGGGTTGTTGATGAAATAGGGCGAGATGTAGCCGCGGTCGAACTGCATACCCTCGACGTACTCGGTCTCAAACTCGAGCCCCTTGCTCTCCTCGACGGTGATGACGCCGTCCTTGCCCACCTCGTCCATCACCTCGGCGATCAGCTCGCCGATGGGCCGGTCCTGGGCCGAGATGGCGGCCACGTTGGCGATCTCTTCCTTGGTCGTGACCTCGATGCTCTGCTCGTCGATGGCTTTGACCAGCGCCTTGGTGCCGGCCAGGATGCCGCGCTTGATCAGCATGGGGTTGGCGCCGGCGGCCACGTTTTTCATTCCCTCGGTGATGATGGTGTAGGCCAGCAAGGTGGCGGTGGTGGTGCCGTCACCGGCGATGTCGTTGGTCTTGGTGGCGGCTTCCTTGAGCAGTTGGGCGCCCATGTTCTCATAGGGGTCTTCCAGCTCGATCTCTTTGGCCACGGTCACACCGTCGTGGGTGATGGTGGGCGCGCCGAACTTTTTGTCGAGCGCTACGTTGCGGCCCTTGGGACCGAGGGTGGTGACGACGGCTTTCGCCAGGATGTCAATACCGCGCTTTAGCCCGCGGCGAGCATCTTCGGAAAATACGAGTTGTTTAGCCATGTTTAAATTTCCTCCAAACTATAATTACGCGACCTAGTCCTCGACGATCGCCAGTAAGTCACTTTCCTTCAAGATCAGCAGCTTTTTCCCGTCGATCTTGATCTCGGTGCCAGCGTACTTGGCGTACAGCACGCGCTGTCCTGCTTCGACGTCCATTTGGATGCGTTCCCCGTCCTCATCCTTCTTGCCCGGGCCCACCGCGATGATGATGCCCTGCTGAGGTTTTTCTTTGGCCGTCTCAGGCAGCACCAGTGCGCCCCCGGCAAAGGTTTCCTGTTCCTTTTCGACTGGCTCAACGATCACGCGGTCGCCGAGTGGTTTGAGATTGAGTGCCATTTCCTCGTTACCTCCTGTTAAAGAATAATAGTAGACACGACTAGTGGGTTAGCACTCTGGGTGCGAGAGTGCTAACCCGACCTTTATCATACCATAGTTTTGGGGGATGTCAAGGGTGAGTTTGAAAACTCCGCGCCCAGCCGGAGGCTGGGCGCGGAGAGAAGAGAATCGTCGTGGAGACGCTACGTTAGTGACAGTTCAGTTCAGGCACGTATACTTCATCTTGGACCGCCTCACCGCCGGACTCGACTCTGCCGGTCCCCGAAAGAGCGGCATCTCCCCATTCCACCGTGTAGATGTACTCCTTTGAGCGGGGTTCGCGGTTTTTCTCAGGTTCAGCGCGTTTCTCTTTGACACTCACCCCAATTCACGGTATACTCTCTTCCGACATGGACTAGCCGGCCCGTTTCACAGCCCAGTGGCCGGCCTTTGCCTTGTCTTTATACGATGATGACACTTGAAGAATTAACCCAGGCCATGCACGATTTTGTCGGCGCCAAGGGTTGGTACGAAACCGACTCGCCCAAGCCGCAGACGCCCAAAAACATCGCTTGCTCGTTGACCATCGAGGCCGCCGAAGTTCTGGAGCACTTTCAGTGGTCTGAGGACCCGCGCGACCACGACGCCCTGGCCGGCGAACTGGCCGACGTGGCTCTCTACCTGCTGCAACTGGCCAGTGTCACCGGCATCGATCTGGAACAGGCCATCCTGGACAAGCTGGCGCTCAACGCCTCGCGTAACTGGACCGCGCCGGGGTTGCGTCGGCAGGCCGGTGGCTCGTCGGGGGCAGAGTGAGGCGGTGAAGATTCTGACTGTCAGCGACAAGGTGCTGGACTGTGTCTATACGCCCTGCATCACCGAAAACTTTGGCGACATAGACATGGTGATCGCCTGCGGTGACTTGCCTTTCTATTATCTGGAGTTCATCGTCTCCTCGCTCAACGTGCCCTGCTATTTTGTCTACGGCAACCACGACTGGAACGTAAAACAGACGCTGGGCGGGCCGGCACTGGTGCACCCACCGGGTTGGATCAACCTGGACGAACGAACGGCGTGCGCTAGGGGTCTGCTGCTGGCCGGGTTGGAGGGCAGCTTGCGCTATCGCCCGGACGGCATGCATCAATACACGCAGGCCGAGATGCAATGGAAGGCGTTGCGGCTGCTCCCCCGGCTCATCGCCAACCGGATGCAGTACGGCCGCTATCTGGATATCCTGGTCGCCCACGCGCCCCCCTTTGGTATCCACGATGGGCCAGACTATCCGCACGTCGGTTTCCGCGCTTTTTTGATGCTCATCGACCGCTTTAGGCCGCGCTATGTGCTTCACGGCCACAAGCACGTCTATAGCCCGGAAACGACGCGCACGATTCGCAACGGGACCGAGATCCTCAACGTGTATCCCCATCGCGTGATCGAGATCGACGAGGCGGGCGCAT
>CBFDAD010000240.1:0-3485 GCA_965602705.1 uncultured bacterium | reverse complement strand
AAGTTCGGACAGCGCCTCGTAAATGGTCTGGGACTGGATCTTGACCAGCTCCGGCGAAAGCCAGATGTGCGGGTCCTGGCTCACCTTTTCGATGCCCTGGGTGGTGTCAACCATCCTCATGTTCTCATTCGCCGCGGCGATCTTGTCCAGCCAGGCGCTCTCAAAGGGCACGCCGATGCTGATGTAAGCGTCGGCTTTGCTCAGTGAGGTGAGCTGCTCCGGCTTGGGCTCGTAGGTCGCCGGGCTGCTGCCGGGCTGGACCATGACATTCACGTCCACGTGCTCGCCGCCGATGCGCTCTACAAAGTATGTTTGTGGCAGGATGCTCACAGTGACGTTCAGCGAACTGTTGGAATTGGCTTCCTCACCGCTGCCGCATCCAAACAGTAACCACGTTCCCAACGACAGCGCAAAGATCAAGATGGGCAGACGTTGGCGCATGTGTAGATTTCTCCTTGTGATCAAAGAACGGATGGCTGTGTTTTCTAAAGGTCGGGGCACAAACTGGGCGCCGCCTTTAATGAGATTAATTCTCAATTATAGACCCGGTTTGATTGTCTGTCAAGTCGAATTTGTCGCGAGGGTGAGGAAGGGGGGTGGTTTCAGACCTCGCTTATGACGCTGGTTGGCCGTCGCAGGAGCCGCATGCCGTTGAACGTCACGAGTAAAGACGTCCCCACGTCAGCCAGCACCGCCACCCACATGCTACCGCGGCCAGCCAACACCAGAGCGAGAAAAGCGAGCTTTATACCCAGGCTCAGGCCCACGTTGACTCGAATTGTGCGCATAGCAGCCTGGCTTAACCTGAAGGCGAAGGCCAGTTGGCGCAGGTCATCGCTCATGAGGGTGATGTCGGCGGTTTCCATCGCTTGCGCCGTGCCGCCCGCCGCACCACCGATAGCGATGCCCACGTCTGCCGTCGCCAGGGCGGGGGCGTCGTTGATGCCGTCGCCGACCATCGCGACTGAGCGGTATTGCTGGCGCAACGCTTCGACGGCGGAGACTTTGTGCTCAGGCAGTAGCTCGGCCTGCACAGCGGTCACGCCAACTTGTGTTCCCACCTTTTGGGCGGTGACCGCGTTGTCACCGGTGAGCATGACCAGCGCTTTGAGCCCTGCCTGTTTGAGCATCGCCACCGCTTCCTGGCTGCTGGCGCGCACCGTATCGGCGACGGTGATGGTGCCCAGGTATTGACCGTCTGCACTGACCATCATCGGTGTGTAGCCTTGCGCCACGTCGCGGTTGGCTCGCGCGCAATCTTGGCGCGAATGAGCAACGTGGGCGTCGAAGTAGTTGTGGCTGCCGATGGTGACCTGTCGCCCTGCCACCTGGCCCGTCACACCGCGCCCTGTCAGGGCCGTCACGCTCTCGGCGGTGGGGTATTGGTCTTGCAGCCCCGTCCGGGTCGTCTCGTTGAGGATCGCACGGGCGATGGGATGTTCACTGTGCTGCTCGACGGCGCTAGCCAGCGCCAGCAAATCGTTGCAGCCGTCGCAAAAGCGCATCCCCTGCGCCGGTTTCCGAGTTCCCCCACCCGGGTAGTCGGGGTGTGAGGCATGGGCGCAGTGTGTGGAGCGCACGGTGACGACGGCGGGCTGGCCCGCGGTGAGGGTGCCGGTTTTGTCGAACGCAACCGCGTCTACCCGGCTCAACGCCTCCAGGTGTGCGCCGCCTTTGATCAACACGCCATTGCGGGCCGCGTTGCTGATGGCGCTGATGATGCTGACCGGCGTGCTGATGACCAGGGCGCACGGGCAGCCCACCACTAACAGCGCTAACCCCCGGTAGAGCCAGCCCGAGGTAACGGAGCCTGGATTGAACAGCGGTTGGCCCAAGAGGAGGGGGGGTATCGCAGCGACGAGCACCGCCAGCACGACGATGGCCGGGGTGTAATAGCTGGCAAATCGGTCCACAAAGCGTTGGACCGGCGCGCGTTTTTCCTGGGCCTCTTGCACCATTTTGATCAGCCGGCTGATGGTGTTATCAGCGGCCAAGTGCGAGACCTGGATTTTCAGTGCCCCTTCGCCGTTGATGCTGCTGGCGAATACACGCGAGCCTCCGACTTTCTCTACCAGGCAGCTCTCACCGGTGATCGGCGCCTGGTTGACGCTGGAGGCACCGGCGAGCACACATCCATCCATCGGGATGCGCTCACCGGGCTTGACCAGGATGACGTCGCCCACGCTTAGAGCGTGGACCTTGACGCGTTCCTCGCGGACGTGACCGTCGTGCCGGCGCAAGACCGTAGCTTCATCAGGCAGGATTTGCATCAGGCTGCGGACGGCTTGCCGTGCCCGGTTAGCTGTATAGCCTTCCAGGGCCTCGCCAATCGCAAACAGGACCATCACCATCCCTGCTTCGGTGTATGCCCCGATGATCACCGCTCCGATGCTGGCGATGGTCATCAGGACGTTGATGTTGATCTCGTGGCTGAGCGCGACTGCTCTCCAGGCGCTGCGAGCGATAGGCAGACCGGCTGTGATCAGCGCCCCAACGGAGGCGGCGTCGATGATCATATGATGCATACCCAAGATCTCGTCGAGCAAAAGCCCCGGCAAGACCAGCAATGCGCCCAGCAGAGCGAGTCGGGTTTCGTTACGCTGCCACATGTACCCCATAAAGCGCGGGGACCCAGTGGTCTCGGTTTGAGAGTCTGCTTCGGCCTCAGGCTCGATCACGTCGTAGCCCAGGGCTCGCACGCGGGCGATGATCGCTTCCCGATCGACGTTTCCGGTCACGTGCATCTTCTGAGTCGTGAAGCCGAGTTCGCAAGTGGATACGCCGTCCACTTGTGCGACGCCCTTTTCGAGGGTTAGGGCGCAATCGGCGCAATCCAGACCCTGAATTCCAAGTGTGATTTCTTGTTTCGTTGTTGGCATAGTGTTAACTCAGCTTTCGTGCCTACTGCAAACTGTCACCGCTCAGAGCGTAGGGCGTTTTGACCCGATCAACAAGGTGTACAGTATATACTTGCAAAGACCGTGCTGACTCTGTTCGGTAAAGGATAATCTGTCTGTACTTGAGTCTTATCTTACACCTTCAAGTCGGGTTGAATGTCAAGAGGAAATGGGGGATTGTGCTTTTATTGTTTCTCCAGCGCCAGAAAGAGACGGGCGAAGATGAAGGCATTGTCGCCACGGGCGACCAGCAGGTAGCCTTCACCGTTGTGCATCAGCTCTGGGGCCTGGTGGGTGTGGGCGTGCGCCCGGCAGTTGGCTTCCAATTGCGCCAGCGCTGTCAAGGCCGCGCCTACGGCAGGGTCATCGCTGATCACCAGGATGTGGTAATCCTCTCCCTCTTGCCACATGTGGACGTGTTGCCCCCGCAAGCTGTCAAGAAGCTGTTGGCCTTTATCCGTCGTGAGTGTACAGCCAGTATAGGCCATCAGCCAATCGAGCATGGACTCGGCCGGCTGACTCAGGGGATCGGCGCATACACGATCGAGAAGGCGCTCAAAGAGGGACTGCGTAGCGTCCCCCTGGGAC
>CBFDAD010000239.1:0-3513 GCA_965602705.1 uncultured bacterium | reverse complement strand
GATTGCTTTCTTTGACCTGTCCGTCCTTGAAATCGAGCAGTCTCTGTCCAGCATCCAAGCCCTTGACCAGCGTCAGTAAACTGTTGTCGTCCAGACCGGCTGGATCAAACAGCATATGCCGGCGCTCAGCCAGCCCGACCACGTTCAAGTCGAGGTTCAACCGTTGGACCAGGACAGCTCTGTTGTCCAAGATTTGGCGTAAAAGGGTGCGACCCACGCGCCCTAAGCCAAAGAGAATGAGTGGAATTTGCGGTGGTGTCATTTTCCCCCTATAATTCGTGCAGCCAGACCCACCATAGTTTGAGCATTTCAATCAGGGCCTGGCGCTCAATCTCTGCTATCCAGTAAGCGTGGGGAAGATTTCCCTCAGCATCCAATCCAGTCTCGGCCAAATCGTGGCAGATACGTTCGGCCATTGCCAGACGGCGCTGCAGTGTCTCGCCCAAGGGTTCCGTGTGGCGGGTGTGGACGAGTTCGTCAGCCAGATCACGCTCCCGTGCTAAGATCTCCTTTGACAAGTCGCGCTCAGTAAATGGAACGCCGTCCTGAGCATGACGGTCTTGGAACGCTGTTTCAAGCGCTTTATCCTGAGTCTGGAGGGCGCGCAGCCGTTCCTGGAGAAAAGCCATCTCGTCTGAACGGCGGTGTATGGCCAAACGGGCGGTGTTTCGCTGGGGTGTCATCGCATGCCTCAAAGCGTCAACCACTTGGTTGGGCGGTAGCATCTCTCTGGCGTATGTATTCTTGCATGAACGAAAGATGCGAGTTGACCACTTGACCGAAAGCACTCAGGCTGACTTGACTCAGCAGGTCAGTCAGCTTGCTAAACACCTCCCCTCCCAGGCCGGCGCTGAAGCCATATCCCAGTTCCTGCAGCAGATCAAGGATGTTCCCTCGTATGTGGTCGTCCTTTTCTTTGATGGCGGCGACCTGCAACAATCGGACGAGGTTGGACATTCCAAAACATTTGACCAGAAAGTCGGCACCCCAGGCAACGTCAAAGGGGTGGCGTTGGCGCAAGCTGTTCAGCAACAGAGTATTGGCTAATCTACGGTTGCCCAGGGTGGGGCCCAAGTGATAAATAGCGCTCAGCACCAGACGCGCGACTTTGTTAGGTGGAGGTAACTGTGCTTCGTCCGGCAGTTTCTCAAAAAGTGCAGACTGACGGTAGCCGGGCATGACGTTGATGTCGTGCCTGACCAACTCAACGATAACCGGCAGTACGTTAGGCTCGCCCAGGGTTGCTCGCAGTTGGTTCAACAGCTCTTTCAACGGATCCTCTGCCGGTGTGGTCACGATGCGGGTCAGCAATGTGCCCGACCCAGAGGGCGACAGGCGTTCGTCTTCGCTGCGAAAGTTGCGCACGATTACCAAAATGGCCTGATTCAGCATTGGCCTGAGAGCATTAGCAGTGACGGAGGCATCAGGCAAAGGATGTTTCGGTGGGGGTGTTTGGTCACGCAATTCCCATCCGCCCAAGGAAAAGTCTAGGAGCGTTGAGTCGGCGCCCGGCATCTGATGGGCTTGCAGCGTGTCCCTGGTGAAAGGCAATACCTGATAAGGCTGCAACCAGTAATAAGGGGTACCGTGCGTGCAGATGTGGGTCAGCTGACCTTGCTGGAGTCGTGCTAGACCAGCCCCGACAACGTTCTTGTTCTGTCCTAGCCAACCCAGGTAAAAATCTCCCCTTACATTGGGACGCGGCCTCCATTCTATGTTGTTTTGATCGTCCAGGATATACCAAAATACCCCATCCAGTGGTTTGGTCCTGGGCAGCACCATTTTCGCACTCCTCGTGGCAAAGAGGGCCAGGTAGACGAAAGGGGCCAGGTCCCTCAGGCAAATCTCTGGCCCTACACCCATATTATTGTAACGTTTTGTTTTACGTGCGGCAATTGATATTTGTAATTGGAAGCGGGTGAGAATCGTCACGATTTGCAAATTCGCGGATGAAGCGTATAATCGCGGGGTATGGTTAGATCTTCTCACCGCTTGCTCATCTTTGCTGTAGCCGTTTTCGGCGGCCTGGGCCTGCTGGTTGTGTTGCTTTGGCTATCCGCCCAGTCGCCCCGGTCCATTAGGCCATCACCCGTTCCCCCAACGCCAACAGCTCGGACAGTAGCCCGCATAGATGATGAGCCAATTCGTATCGATGAATGGCAGCAGGCCGTGGCTCTAGATCAGGTCATGAGTGGGTTGGTAGGCCAAGCTGCGCCCAGCCCCGAAGAGACGTTGGACCAAATGATCAATCGACGTCTGGTCCTGCGGGAGGCAGTGGCAGCTGGCATCCCCGAGGCACAGCCAGCCCAGGCGGATGCATGGTTGGCGAACTTTTTGACGGGTTGGGACCTGGATGAAGTGGCCTTTGATCAAGCACTGACTCGCGCCGGTCTAAGTCGTGCCGAACTGTTGGAAGAGATCGTACCGCACTTGTTACGTGTGCAACAAGCCCTTCAAGAATTGCCCCCTGGAGACGACGCCGACGCCTGGGTCGCTGAGCTGCGCGAGCGGGCCAAGGTGCAGGTATTTGAAAAGCTGTCTGTTTCCTTGCCACCGGGACACGCCGCGCCCCCGGTCGGACCGACCCCCGAGCCTGCGCTTCCTGCGCTCACCCTTTCTGCCGGCCCGCGCGTGGGCGATTTAGCGCCGGATTTCAGCTTGCCGGCGACCGATGGGACAACTATGGCTCTGGCTGACCTGCGCGGCCATCCGTTGCTGCTGAACTTTTGGGCCGCGTGGTGCACTGCCTGTCGCGACGATTTGCCGATGCTGCAAGCGGCTCATCAGGCGAGCAGCGAGGACCAAGATGAACTGATCGTCCTGGCCATTAATGTGCGTGAGCCTCCTGACCAGGTGACCGCCGTCGCCACCGAGTTGGGTTTGGCGCTTCCCGTGTTGCTTGACCACGACGGACAGGTCAGCGATGCGTATCAGGTGCGGGGTTTACCGACCAGCCTGGTTGTTGGTCGAGACGGGGCGATCGTCGCCCGGCATGTCGGTCCGCTGGATCAGGCGACGCTGGACAGTTACCTGCTCCTTTTGCTGGCCATGTCCCCTTCCACGCCTTGAAGGTTCGCAGTTTTCAAAAAATTGCGCGTGGTTGACATAGATGTTGAATTGTCATAGAATGTAAGTGTTTCAAAGTCTCTTCCTCGTTTCATTTCTTTTGTTTCACACATTGCTAGAAGCTTCGCAGCGCACACGGCAGCTGGCAGGCAGTTGCACTTGTTCTTTTGGAAAAAGACTTGCCAATTGACCGGTCGGCGTTTCAATACGCGGGAGCGGATACCGGGTCTTAATGTGTTCCGTAATGTTGTCCTGCTATACTCGCATGAGTGTAGGAGTTTGCGTCAGGACATCGTGTAGCGTTTTCGCCAAAATTGCAGAAATAGAAAGGAGTCGCAAAATGTCAGATACTTTACTTGCCTTGATAGCCTTCATCGTGGGGCTCATCGTGGGTCTGTTGATCGCCTGGTACTACTGGCGACAACGGATCAAGGATTGTGAGGCCCA
>CBFDAD010000238.1:0-3518 GCA_965602705.1 uncultured bacterium | reverse complement strand
GGTCCGGCGGCGTGATGGATTGCTGGTTATGCAGGCGGCTGGCTCATCGGACTAGGCTGCCGGGATCCGATGCCGTGCCGCACGGCCACGATTTCGGCCATGATCGCGAGGGCGATCTCTTGTGGAGACCTGGCGCCCAGGTCAAGGCCGACGGGGGCGTGGATTCGAGCCAACTGTTCGTCGGTGATCCCCATTTTTTCCAGGGCCTTGACACGTTTGGCGTGGGTCTTGGTGGAACCCAGGGCGCCAACGTAACGCAGCGGGCACCCGAGGGCCACCTGCAACGCTGGATTGTCCAGCTTTTCGTCGTGGCTCAAAACGACCAGGTACGTGGCTTCGTCCAGACGCATCCTCGCCAGCGCTTTGGAGGGCCACTCTACGATCAACTCGTCGGCGTGGGGGAAGCGTTCACGCGTGGCAAAGGCCGAACGGGCATCTATCACGATGGTCTTAAAACCCATGGTATTGGCAAACGTCACCAGTGGGACAGCGATGTGAACCGCGCCGACGATGATCAGCTTGGGCGGTGGCGGGTAGACGTCGATAAAGATTTCTACCGTCTCATCGCCCAAGTTTAAGGCCGCGCGTCCCGGCTCCTGGGCGGCCAGCAGGTTGGCGGTGTATCGTATCACCTGCTCGTTCAACTCGGCCGGCCCCAGGCTCCCCACGGTGCGACCGTCGGGCCAAATCAGCAGCTTGTCGCCCAGTCCCGTCCCGGCGATCACCGTCGCCAGGGCGACGAGCTGCTCTTGATTTAAACAACGCTTGAGTGTTTCGTAAATCTCGGCCATCAGAGGTTGCCACCGATTACCAATCAAGGGGTTCGACGAACACCTGGATGGTGCCACCGCAAGCCAGCCCAACGTCCCAGGCCTGTTCGTCGACGATGCCGAATTCCAGCAACTGGGGCTGGCCTTTTTCCATGACCTCTTGCGCCGTTTCAAAGACCGCCCTCTCAACACAGCCACCGCTCACGGAGCCTACCATGTCTCCCGCCGAGGATATCGCCATTTTCGACCCCAGCGGTCGCGGCGCTGACCCGTATCGCTTGACCACCGTGGCGATGGCCACTTGCTTGCCTTCCTGACGCCAATGTTCCACTTGAGGTAATATGTCCCGCATGTTTGTGAGCTCCACATCATTTGTCTCTGACCCCCCAGATTATACTTGAGCCGGCGTCACGTGGCAAGACGGGGCGCCGGGTGACTCTTTTGACTTTTGGCTCAAGTTGTCTATACTAGACCTTCAGCCGGGAATACCTCAAGGGGGATTGCTATGTCCAAATGCAACATCGTCGACGCGTTTCCACAATTTCTGGACTTTTGGAAGGCAGTGCGCCACCAACCGATGGACGCTCAAATAGACAGGTGGGCGTCGGAATACATGTCACAGTGGCCAGAGCTTTTAGAAAAACAGGTCGACGACTATTCGAGTGAGGGGGAAGACTGGCGACAGGTTGCACGGGAGAAGGTCTTTCCGTTTCTGGATCAACGGCTTCTGGCGATGCAGGCCGCTCGCGATAACCTGTTGGCGTCTTGTGCTTCATTGTACGCCCAAGCTCAAGCCGTCCTGGGATTTGAGAGTGACATCAGCTTTGTGATCTATGTGGGTATTGGGTGCGGCGCCGGATGGGTGGCGACCTATAACGGTACACCCGCGGTCTTGTTTGGGCTGGAGAACGTCGCCGAGTGTGGCTGGAGTTACCCTCCCGCACTCACCGGAATGGTCGCTCACGAGATCGGACATATCGTGCATTTTCATTGGCGCGCAGAACGCGGTCTACCTGACGGCACGGGACCCTGGTGGCAGCTCTACACCGAGGGTTTCGCGCAGCACTGCGAACATTTGATTCATGGTAAGGATACCTGGCACATGACCAGCGGTAGCTGCAGCGGCTGGCTCAGTTGGTGTCACGGGCACAGGCGTTGGCTGGCCGCCGAGTTCTTGAGGGCCGTGGATGCGGGAGAATCGGTGCGCCCCTTCTTCGGTTCGTGGTATGACATCCAAGGCCGTAAACAATGTGGCTATTTCCTGGGGCACGAATTAATCGAGCAGCTACAAGCCAGCATGAGTATCAAAGAGATCGCGCTGCTGTCCGAGAGCGACCCGAGGTTAAGGCGTGGGCTGGAAGAACTGACTGGAACATGAGACGACGCGCTACCTTTGTGCCCTATCGGCCCAAGAGCATTCTGAACAAGCAGAAACGCCCGGATCACTGGTTCTGGACACGTTACAGCGCCTACCCCTACGTCGGCTGCCAGCACGGGTGCGAATTCTGCTACTGCCGCGAGCGGAAATACTGTCCCTACGACGATGTAAGCGACTTTGCCTATGTCATCAGGGTCAAAGAAAACGCACCCAACCTGCTGCGCCAGGCGCTGAGCCGCGTGCCCGTGGCTCCCATCTTCACCGGTGACTATCAGCCCGCCGAGCGCAAGTTCGGCCTCTCGCGGCAAATGCTGGAGGTATGTCACGACCTGGGGTTCCCGGTCTTTATACTGGAGCGGTCGCCGTTGGTGCTGCGCGACATGGACCTGCTGCAAGCGATAGACGCGCGCGCTGGGGTGATCGTCGCCTTTAGCGTCATTTCCACGCCCGACTCGCCTGGCTACGAGCGCGTGCGCCGCATGGAACGGCTCGCGCCGGCGCCCGAGAAGCGCTTTGCGGCGATGGAACAGTTCGCCAGGTCTGGCATCGCGACCGGCACTTGTTTGATGCCTGTTCTTCCCGGTCTGTGCGACGACGACGATAACCTGGAATGCGTGATCCGTTGGACAGCCGAGCACGGCGGCCAGTTCGTGCTGGCCAGCGGTCTGACCCTGGCCGACCAGCAGCGCGATTATTTTTTTGACGTGCTGGGCAAATGCTATCCCGACCTGCTGGACCGCTATCAGGCGCTTTACCCGGAAGGGAGCTACGGCCCTGTGTGGGGGCGATGGCGGGAGATCGCCCTGCGAGTCAAAGAGCTGTGCGAGCAGTACGGCATTGCCGACCGGATTCCCCGGCCAATTATGCCTGGTCACAAGCGTGTCCTCAACCAACGCGTCGTTGAGGCGCTGGCCAACCAACTCTATTACATAGAATTAGACGACGCGCCGGGCCGCCGCGTGTGGGCCTATCGCAAGGCGGCCTGGGTCATTGAAGACCTGGAACAAGACGTGGGCCTGCCAGGATTCGTCGAGAATCCCTATCCCTACATGGCTCAAGCCTCGCTGTTTGTCCTTTCCTCGAGGTGGGAAGGCCTGCCCGGAGTCCTGATAGAGGCCCTATATTGTGGTGCTCCTCTCATCGCGACGGACTGCCCGAGTGGGCCCCGGGAAATCCTGAGAGATGGGCAATACGGTCAACTGGTGCCGGTCGGGGATGTGAACGCCCTAGCGCGGGCCACTGAAACGGCTTTAACTGGCAAAACGCCAGGTCCACCTCCGCAAAGCTGGCGACCCTTCGAACTAGAAGCGGTGGTGAATCAATACATCAGTGTACTTCTGGGGAATTAGTCATGCGCACCGTCGCGTTTT
>CBFDAD010000237.1:0-3581 GCA_965602705.1 uncultured bacterium | reverse complement strand
GAACTGTCAGGGGAATCCCACCTCCAAGAACCGCTTCGCGGTCTGAAAAACGGCATAGGACGATTGCAGGCGATTATCAAGGATCTGATCGACGTTTCGCTCATTAACAGCAATGTGTTCACGTTATCTTTGCAGGCTGACTCCTTGCACAGAATAATCAATTTGGCCATCGACGACCTGGAACGGGATGTCACGGACCGGCGCTTGACGATCGAGATCCAGCATTTCCCTAGTGGCATGATGTACCTGGATACACGTCGCATGTACCAGGCTTTTTCTAATTTGATCGGCAACGCGATCAAATACACCCCTGACGGGGGAACTATTAGCGTAAGCGCAGAGACACTGCGGGGCAACAGTCCAGATTTGAATTTTGTCCAGGTCACCGTAGCTGACACCGGCATCGGCATTGCGCCCGACGACCTGCCACACGTTTTCGAAAAATTCTACCGCGTGGGTGAGATCGAACTACATTCCACCGGTAAGACGAAATTCAAAGGCGGTGGCCCCGGTCTGGGATTGGCCATCGTCAGAGGTATTGTCGAAGCCCACGAGGGCAGGGTTTGGGCAGAGAGCCCCGGTTACGATGAGCAACGTTGCCCCGGCAGCAAGTTCCACGTGATGTTACCCATCTACACCGAACCACCCGACCAGCCTACCAAGCGGTTGCTGGGATTAGAAGGTGAAAACCATCATCAGGAGACTCGATAGCGATGCAACAAGCACAACGATTAGCAGACTTTCCGCCCTATGTTTTCGCGGCTATAGGTCGTCGTATCGCCCAGATGCAGCGCGAGGGCATTGACGTCATCCGTTTGGACATCGGCAACCCTGACCTGCCACCGGCACCGTTCATCGTAGAAAAGTTGTACGAGGCCGTACGCCAGCCAGATACGCACGGTTATGGTGGCTATTTTGGTCAGCCGGCGTTGCGACAGGCGATGGCAACCTATTATCAGCGGCGTTTTGACGTCGCTCTTGACTCCGACACTCAGGTGCTGCCGCTCATTGGTTCCAAGGAGGGCATTTTTAACCTGGCCCTGGCCTTTGTCAATCCCGGCGACGTGGTTCTGGTACCCGATCCGGGTTACCCCACCTACGCGGGTGGCGCTCGCGTGGCGGGTGGCGATGTGGTCACGATGCCGCTGCTGGCCGAGAACGATTTCATGCCCGACCTCGACGCAATTCCCGCCGAGGTCGCCGGTCGCGCAAAACTGCTGTGGCTCAATTATCCCAACAACCCGACCGGTGGGGTCGCCAGCCTCGAGTTCTTTAGAAAAGCCGTCGCGTGCGCCACCAAACACAATATCTTGCTCTGCCACGATGCCCCTTACGTGGAGCTGACCTATGACGGCTACCGGGCGCCCAGTCTGTTACAGGTGCCCGGCGCCCGGCAAGTCGTGATCGAATTCAATTCTCTCTCCAAGAGCTACAACATGGCTGGCTGGCGTGTGGGAATGGCCGTCGGCAACCAGGACGCCGTTGCCGCTCTGGGCAAGCTCAAGAGTAACATCGACTCGGGCCTCTTTTTGGCGGTCCAGGCCGCGGCTGCGGCGGCGCTTACCGGCGATCAAAGTTGGTTGGCTGAACGGAACGCCATCTATCGCCAACGACGCGACATCGTCTTGGAGGGGTTGACTGCTGCCGGTTTCGAGGCGCGCACGCCCCAGGCCACGATTTACGTCTGGGCACAGGTCCCCGATGGTTTCACCAGCGCCGAGTTCGCCGAACGGCTACTGAGCGAGCAAGCGGTCTCAGTTTCACCGGGCAATGCCTTTGGCGCCCACGGCGAGGGCTATGTGCGCATCTCGTTAGCCAGATCTACCGAGCGCATACAGGAGGCCATGGCGCGGCTGCAGCGCTTGCGCTATTAGTTAGAGGAAATCGACCAAGCAGGAGGAAAAACCCATCAATAAACAACCCATCCCTACTCAACCCCCGATCGAACGGGGCTTTCTCGTCGGCGCCGAGTTGAAACGGCCCGCAAGGGCTACAGATGGCTCGGAGGCCTCGCTGTCCGTACAGGAATCCCTGGTTGAGCTGGCCCAGTTGTCTCGTACGGCCGGCGTCATTGTCGTAGGACAGGACCATCAACGCCTCGACCAGTTTAATCCGGCCACTATGATTGGCTCAGGCAAGTTGGAAGAGGTCAAGGAGCAACTGGCCGAGACGGGCGCTGACGTGCTCATTTTCGACGACGAGCTCTCTCCCCGGCACCAGCGAGAGCTGGAAAAGTCCCTGGGCGAGGGGATCAAAGTGCTGGACCGCACGGCTTTGATCCTGGATATCTTTGCCCAACATGCTTACACCCGCGAGGGCGCTCTGCAGGTAGAGCTGGCGCAGTACGAATACCGCCTTCCGCGTCTCACCCGCCAGTGGAGCCACCTGGCGCGCCAGGCCGGCGGCGGCGCGGCGCGGGGTGGGGTAGGGGGCGTTGGCCTGCGAGGCCCCGGCGAGACCCAGCTCGAGGCGGACCGGCGCGTGATTGGCCAGCGCATCAGCCACCTCAAGGCCGAGCTAGAAAAAGTGCGCGCACATCGCGGGCGCCACCGAGCACAACGCAAGCGCTCTGGGATGCCGGTGGTAGCCATCGTCGGTTACACCAACGCCGGCAAGAGCACCCTGCTGCACGCCTTAACTGGCGCCGACGTGCTGATCCAAGATAAATTATTCGCCACGCTCGACCCAACAACTCGTCGTTGTGAATTACCTGGGAACCGCCTGGCGCTGTTCACCGACACCGTGGGCTTTATTCAAAAGCTGCCTACCCAGCTCGTAGCGGCTTTTCGCGCCACGTTGGAAGAAATCACCGAGGCCGACTTGCTACTCCACGTGGTGGATGTAGCACATCCGCACGCGCTGGCCCAGGTCCGCGCGGTGGAGGAGACGCTGCGGGAACTGAACGTCGGCGGTTTACCCTGCGTGACGGCGCTCAACAAAATTGACCGGCTACCCGAGTCGATGTCTCTATCCAAAATATTACCAGTTCCGTCTGAGACCGCCATCCCCATCTCAGCTCTGACCCACCGCGGGCTCGACGAATTGCTGCGGCGAGTTGAGGAGATGCTGTACGAGCAAATGGTGCCGATGCAGATCATACTGCCGTATCGCGAGGGCAGCTTGCTGGCGATCTTTCACCAACACGGTAGTGTCGAACAGATCCAGCACATGTCTGATGGCGTCCACATCACCGGTCGCTTGCCAGGACGGCTGGTCACGACATTCCGGCCCTATGTGCCGCCCAGTGAGAAACGGTAACGCCAGACGTTGAAAAGGGAGAAAAAGTGGAGAAAAACCTATCAGCCTCTCTGGCTCAATTTGCGGCCAGGGTCACCAACGCGTTGGCCGACAGGCGCGGTCTGCCGCTAATTATCGGGTTGATCCTGGTGCTGTTGAACTTTGTGAGCCAGTTCATCCCGGCCCTGGGATGGTTCGCCGAGTACAACGTGCTGCTTCATCTGGGCCTGTTGTTTTCCATCGGCGGTACGCTCTTGTCATACGTACTTTGAGAGATGGGGATCTGGCGATCCCCTTTGAGCAATTTTGGGTCTGCCGAGTCTATTCAAAAGCCGCCGCGTAGG
>CBFDAD010000236.1:0-3581 GCA_965602705.1 uncultured bacterium | reverse complement strand
GTGTTGGTGCCCTGGCCATAATCGGGGGCCGAACAGTAAACGACAAAGTGACCGTCGCCAGCCAACTCCGCGTGGGCCTCGATCCGCAGCGAACCGGACTTGCCAAACCGGTACCACATACCAGATAGCCCGACCCCCCTGCGAAAGACATCGCTGCCTCCAGCATTGAACGCCGCCGCCTCCTGTTGGAACTCTAGATAGCGCGGCCGTATCGCCTCCAGCACTTGAGCATACCCCAAAGATTCCGCAACCGGGTACCCCAGAAAAGAAATCCCGGACTGCTGCAGGGCATTCTTTAACCGGAACGCCAGGGTGTCCTGTCCTAGTTTTTGTGCCAATTCGTCCAGCGTGCACTCGAGCGCGAAAATGGACTGAGAGGTGCCAAAACCCCGAAATTGACCACACTTGGGCCCGTTAGTGTAGACGCTCTGCGCGCTGGCGTCCACCGCCTGCCACTGGTAAGGGCCACCACTGGCGGTGACGGCATAGTTGGGGATGTACTGCCCGTGCGCGTCGTACCCACCGGTGTTGACGTCAATGTGCACGCGGACCCCCGTCAACCGACCGTCGTGGGTAGCGCCAATCTTGTAACAGACCCGGTAAGGGTGGCGTTTGGGCGAGGCATCGAAAGACTCACGGCGTGAATAGATCAGGCGCACGGGCTGACGTACCCGGTAAACCATCAGCCCTACCGCGATCAGCGGCCAGGGATCTTGCTTGCCGCCAAAAGAACCGCCCGTCGGCGGCACAATCACGCGCACCGCTTCTGGCTCCAGCTCCAAGGCGTCCGCGATGTAGCCCTGGGCCCAATGGGGCTCGTGGTTACCAGCGACGACGGTCACACGGCCCACCTCATCCAGATAGCCCAACACCGCTTCTCGCTCCAGTGCGGTGTGTTCCAAAAAGGCCGTGCGGTAGCAGGTCTCAAGGAGCACGTCCGACCCGTCAAAAGCGGCCGCCAGGTCGCCGTGGGCAACGTGGTCGCTGGTGAGGACGTTGCCACCTTCATAGATCGGAAACGCATCCTCGGCCAGCGTCTCCTCGGTGTCAAAGGCATAGGGCAACGGCTCGTATGCGGCTTGAATCAAGTCCACGCCCGCCTGAGCTGCCTCTGGGGAGGTCGCGACGACCAGGGCGACGGGCGCGCCCACCATCTTTACGGTGTCGCCAACCGGCGTCAACACCGGTTCGTCCCGGCTGTACTCAGTAAAAGAGTTTTTGCCAGGGATGTCAACAGCAGTGACGACCCTCACCACGCCCGGCATTTGCGCAGCATTCTCGAAACTCAGAGACAGCAGGCGGGCGTGATGGTGCGGGCTGCGCAATACTTTGGCGTGCAACAGGCCGGGCATCAGGATGTCCTCGACGTATTTGGCGCGGCCGGTCACCTTATCCACGGCATCGGTGCGCACAGCGTCCCCGCCAACCACAGGCTTGTCGTAAGCCAAAGCTTTCCCAAGCAAGCCCGTGCCGTCATCCCCCCGCATACGCGCAGCGGCCACCTCAACCGCCATGAGGATGCGCGTATAACCGGTGCAGCGGCAGAGGTTGCCCTCCAGTGCTTCGATGATTTGCTCACGTGTGGGTTCAGGTTCGCGGTCAAGCAACGCTTTGGCCGCCAGGACCATACCGGGCGTACAATACCCGCACTGTACCGCCCCGGTCTCGATAAAGGCGGCTTGAAGGGGATGCAGGCTGTCAGGATCACCGAGGCTTTCGATGGTGAGCACGTGCCGGCCGGCCACCTTGCCCAGCGGTGTCAAGCAGGAGCGAACCGGCTGGCCGTCCAGCAGCACTGTGCAGGCCCCACACTCCCCTTCGTAATCACAGCCCTGCTTGGTCCCAGTTAGGCCCAACTCATTGCGTAGCACATCCAGTAAATTCCTGGCGGGGTCAACGTGGACTGTGACCGGTTTGCCGTTCAAAATGAAACGTATGGACATCGTCAATTCTACGCTTTGCGCGCACGGCGCGCCTCGGCCGCCTGCAAAATCGCCCCTATCTTTTCCGCCGCGCCGTCGGGCAAAGGCGTGGGCTGATGGGCATCCAAGATCTCCCGCAGTCGAATCTTGATCCAGTCCCTCATCGTCAGCGCACCGGCCGCCTGCCAGCTCTCCCACGGCTGGCGATCCATCAGCTTGGGCCTCCAGATCTCGGTGCGACAGCGCCTGGCCGTCTCCTTGGCTGATAGGTACTCCCCACCCGGGCCGACCTCGTCGATCAGGTCCAGCATCAGGGTGTCGTCGCTGACTTCGATGCCGCGCATGATGCGGCGGGTCATCGCGATGATCTCGTCGTTCATCACCAGCATATCCAGCGAGCCGATATCTGCACAATCCAAAAAGCCCACGTCGTGGACCAACGTCGCCCCGCTCAGACCCGAAAGCACCACCTGCACCGTGCTCTCGATGGCGGCTTGCAGGTCAAGCACTTTGGCCTCAGAAGCCCCGGCAGTGCCCATAAAGGAGAGACCCAGATAACGGGAGATGTCGGAAAAAGCTGCGCTGTAAAGACTCATCTCTGGGCCGCCGTAAGCCGGTCGCCCGGTGCGCAGGTCAATCGGCTGGGGAACGCATCCAGCGCACACAGGCGCTCCGCGCTTTTTAAGCTGAATAATGGCCAGGCCGCTCAACATCTCGGCCAGCGATGTGACGAGCAAGCCGGCACCGGTCACCGGCCCAGTCGCACCGGCACTCCCACCACCGCAATAGATGACGGGGATATCGTGTTCAACAGCCCACAGCACGTTTGCCAGGTCCACATCGGTGTGCACCAGTGGAGGCTGAATGCAGGCAAAGAAGGCAAAGAAAGGACGCTCACGCAATGCCTTCTCGCCTCCGGCCACGGCCAGTGCAATTTGATAAATGTCCGAAACGTTCTCAACCGAGTGCCCCCAGCCCAACACGGGCTTGCTGGTGTTGGTGATCAATTCTGCAAACTCGTAGACCGAAGCCAGCTCCGGGTCCACATCGTCGATCAGTCCCAGCGACATGACGTAATCCACGTTTTGCAGAGCGTCGCACACGCGAGCAACCATCCCCGGGTCGCCCCGGCGGGTCCTGCGGCGTTCCTCTGTCTCCGGATCAATGAAATAGGTGCAGGTGGGACCCGGGCCAAAATAGACGCGGTCAGGCACCATTTGCACCCGGTGCTGTCCATCGCGCCCCCATAGGGTGAAAGAACGCGGGTTAGCGGCGACGGCATCCTGAATGATGTGCGGGGGAATGCGAACGCGCACGCCGTCTAACCGCGCGCCCGCTCCCGCCAGCAGATCCCGCGCCTCGGCGTTGAGCACGTTGACCCCGGTGCGGTTCAGGCACTCTAGCGATGCGTGGTAAAGCTTTTCGACCTGTCGATCAGACAGGATACGAAGTTGTGGTGTTTGATGAGCGTGATAGTTGATGTCCATGTATCCACCATTTTGGAAATTCTGCGAAAAACCTCGCGGCTATAAGAATCGTTGCTACCCAGCCATCGTCATTAATAGTAACCGCCCCCCTTTTCAAAAGTCTCTAAATCCAGTTCCCGTAGCTTCTCCAAAGTCGGAAAACCCTTTTCGTCCCACCCCATGGCGACGTAGA
>CBFDAD010000235.1:0-3610 GCA_965602705.1 uncultured bacterium | reverse complement strand
GGGTAGGCTTGATGAGCGCCGCGGTACTGGGTGTGACCCTGTGGCACGTTCATTTGAGCCGTGTTGGCTATCGGGCGGTTTTGTTGCCCTTGTTCATTGCGTTGACCATCTGGCAGGGCGCCCTGGGCTGGCGCACTGGCCGTCGTCGCTATTGGCTGGCGGCTGGCGCGCTGTATGGCCTGAGCTTTTACACTTATATGGCCGTCCGCTTTACCCCAGTGGCGTTGTTCCTGTTCGGTCTCCATTGTTTGCTCACCCGACCCGGCTGGCGCACGCGCGAGCGGCTGGTCCCGTTGGCTTGGGCGGTCCTGACGTTTTTGTTAACGTTAGCCCCGCTGATCCTGTTCACATTCTTGCACCCCGACCTGGTCTTGAGCCGTACCGGTCAGGTGGCTATCTGGAATCCGGAAATCCACGGCGGCGACTTGATGGGGACGCTGGTGACGCACACCACGCGCACGCTGGGCATGTTTTTCCTGAAAGGCGACCGCATTTGGCGGCACAACGTCCCCTGGCGCCCGGTCTTTGATCCGTTGTTGGGCCTTTTTTTTCTGGCCGGCTTGGCGCGGGCTGTGCGCGGCTTTCGACGCGACGGGGCGCTGGCCCTGGTGGTCATATGGACGCTGACCCTGATGCTGCCAACGCTGCTGGCTGAGGACGCGCCGCACTTTCTGCGGGGCGCTGGCGTATGGCCCATGGCAGCGCTCTTCCCGGCCTTGGGCATGGATTGGTTGATGGGGCAAGGGTGGACCGTGCCCTCACGTAAAGGTTGGGTCTCGGCTTTGCGAGTAGGGAGCGTTGTGTTAGCCCTGCTCGTGGGACTGTTCAGCACCGCGGCGGCCTACTTTGGCGACTATGCTCACGCCGACCAGACGGCCTATTGGTTCGAGAGCGGTGCGGTTGAACTGGCGGCAGACGTGAACGGCTTTCTGGGTGTTGGCTGGGACGGAGAACGGATGCAGCACGGCACGCCTGGCGAGCGACAGGTTTATATCGAGCCGCTCTTGTGGGAGACTTGGACCACCGTGCCCTTTTTGACCGCCGAATCTCCGGCGGTCAAACTGTTGCCGCTTAACAGAGGTTGGCCGGCGGTGGAGAGTGGGCCGGTGGCGATCTTTGTATGGCCTTATGGGAACTGGAAGCGGGTCTGGCCAATGTTAAACGCGCCGGCTGAGATTCGCGTAGCAGAGGGGGCGCTCTCCCAGGGCGACCGTGACCCGCAACCATTCACGACCTATCGTGCCTTTTACGTCACACCAGTTGACAGTGTGCCCCCAGCGTTGGCCCGTTTTCAGGGTGGGGTTGAATTGGTCAGTGCGACGATGCAGCGCACTAGCCAGGGCGTGCAAGTCGCCTTGCGCTGGCATGCCACAGCGCGTTTAGCGTCAGAGTACACCGTCTTTGTGCATTATATCAGGGATGGCCAGCGCATTGGACAGAGCGATGTGCAACCTGCTAACGGCCACTATCCGACCAGTCGCTGGCGGGCGGGTGATGTGATCAACGATGATCACTTTGTCACGCTAGCTGATCCGGTTGACGTGGCCCGCGATCAGATCTTTGTGGGCCTTTACCGTCCCGAAGACAGCCAGCGCCTCGACCTGTTGGATCAAGCCGGCAACCCGGCTGGCTCTTTCGTCGCATTGCCGATCAGCGAGATATTACCATGACCCAGTCAGCCAGAGGATTCATAGTGCGCTATCTGCCCCTATGGACGCTGTTGCTGATTGCTCTGCTGGCTTCGGTGGCCTTGTGGGGGCCGGGTATGGTCAACACGCGGGGCGGCGGCGACAGTCCCTTCCTCTTGCAACGCACCCACCAGATGGTCGCCAGCTTGCGCGCTGGTGTTTTTCCGGTGCGCTGGATGCCTGACGCCGCTTATGGTTTGGGCTATCCCATGTTTAACCACTACGCGGCCTTGCCCTTTTACATCGCTGCCTGTTTTAATCTGATCGGCCTGGACCTGCTGACGGCGATCAAGCTGACCCAAACCCTGGGCTTTGTCGTGGCAGCCCTGGCTGCGTACGGCTGGCTTTATCATCTCTGGCGCAGCCGGGCCGCTGCCTGGCTGGGCGCCGTTGCTTATACCGTCGCCCCTTTTCACCTGGTGAACGTCTATGTGCGCGGCGACTCGCTGTCCGAGTTCTTTGCCTTTGCCTTTTACCCATTGATCCTGTGGGCGCTCGATAAAGTCGTTGAGCGGTCGTCATTCGGGTCCGCCGTCCGGTTGGCCCTGGCCTACGCCGGGCTGGCCTTGACCCACAACATCTCGGCGTTGATCTTTAGCCCCTTTATATTGCTTTATCTGGTTCTGTCCTCGTGGCGAAAACCCAAGGTGTGGCGCACCCTGGGGCTAGGACTGGGCGGCGTGCTCCTGGGGCTGGCTCTATCGGCCTGGTTCTGGCTGCCGGCGATCCTTGAGGGGCGCTATGTGCAGTTGGAGACGGTGACGCTGGATTATTTTAATTACACCAACCATTTTCGTACCACTGACCTGGTTCAGCCTCACCTTCTTTTTGACTATTCAATCGCACCCACGCCTGGTGGCGCTGGTCCCTTTGCTATGGGGAGTTTGCAGGCTTTGGTCGCGGCGGTGGGGTTGTTGATTCTTGTGCGCTTTGCCCTTGATAGAGAACGAGCGGCGAAGGAGCGGATTCCTTTCGTCTACCTGATCATCGGCTTGCTGGTCTCGACCGCTATGATCACACCCCTCTCCCGGCCGCTCTGGGATCACTTGCCATTGTTAGATAAGGTACAGTTTCCGTGGCGCTTTCTATCGGTGCAGGCCCTATTCGCCGCCGTCGCCGCCGGTGTGCTGACCTTGCGCCTGAAGGGGCGGTGGGCCTGGGGGGCAGGGGGAGCCATCGCTGGATTGTTAGTGGCTTCGACCCTGCTGTCGCTGCGGCCCGAGCGCCTGCCCATCGGCCCGGCTGACATCACCACCACACGTTTGCAAGAGTACGAGTTATTCACCGGCAACATTGGCACCACCATCCGTTACGAATACCTGCCACGCGAGACCGTCCCCCGCCCATTCACTTACGACGCAGTGGTCGAGCCAGAGGCACCCCCTCAGCCACTCCTGCTGGACGGCGCATTGGTTGATGTAGAGCAAACGCAGCGTCGCCCCGTCGAGCGCTTGTGGCGCGTGCGGGCCGGCGAGGATGGTGCGACCCTGGCCTTTCCGTTGCTTTACTGGCCTGGCTGGCGCGCCTGGGTGGACGGTGAAGAAACGCGGGTATGGGCGGTTGAGGGCGCTGGCTACCTGGCGTTGGACGTGCCCGCCGGTGAGCACAACGTCCGTCTGAAACTTGGCCGCACCTCACTTCGTGCCGGCGCTGAAACGCTTTCGCTTTTGACGCTGTTCGTGCTGTCCTTTGCGCTGTGGCGGTTCAAGGCTCATCTCAGGCTACGTGCACCCTCGATCAGTGCGCACAGTTCACTGGTGGTCTCGTCTTTGTGTATCTTGTTTATCGGTCTGTTGCCCCTGGTCCTTCGTTCTTCCCCTCCGCCCAACCGTCCCGATGACCTGACGATGGACTTTGTTGCCATGCCCTACCTGCACCATAATCCCGACGGGGTACGCTTTGCTGACCCTGCGGACGTGGGG
>CBFDAD010000234.1:0-3617 GCA_965602705.1 uncultured bacterium | reverse complement strand
GCTCGGCGTACCTTGGCGCTTCATAAGGGTCGTCAATCCCCGTAAAGTTCTTGATCTCCCCGCGTCGTGCCTTGGCGTACAACCCCTTGACGTCGCGCCGCTCACACACCTCCAATGGCGTGTCCACAAACACTTCGATGTAATGGTCCTTGCCAACCATGTTGCGCACATCGTTGCGCGTGGCCCGGTAGGGGCTCACCGCGGCGCACACTGCTGTGCCCCCGTGACGTACAATCTCGGCGGCCACGAAGCCAATGCGCCGGATATTGATATCCCGGTCCTCCTTGCTGAAACCCAGGCCTTTGGAAAGATGCGTACGTACCACATCTCCATCTAACACCGTCACCTGGCGGCCATGCTCCTGCAACAGCACCGTCAGCACCTCGGCGGTGGTGGACTTGCCAGCGCCGCTCAGACCGGTAAACCAGACGCAGACGCCTTGCTTGTGGCGTGGCGGATAGCTCTCGGTCAAGATATCGGCCACTTCGGGTCGGGTGAACCAGGTCGGCAACTTTATGCCATTGTTCAGATATTCTTCGCGCACCTGCGTGCCCGAAATGGAAGCGGTACGTGCCTCAGGTGGAACCTTGGAGATCTCTTCGTAGCGCTCCTCCTCAGGCAGGTAGACCAGCGCCCGGAAGGGCACAACATTTACCCCTAGTTCTTCACTGAACCGTTGGACCAACTCTTGGGCGTCGTAGGGACCATAAAAGGGTTCACCCTTGGAGTCCACCCCAGGCCCGGCGTGGTCACGACCCACAATCAGGTGATTAGCGCCGTGGTTGCGCCGGATCAACGCGTGCCACAGCGCTTCGCGGGGACCGGCCAACCGCATGGCCAGTGGCAGCAGCGCAAGCAGGATGCGGTCAGTATCATAGTAATTGGTTGCCAACGCCTTGTAGGTGCGCACCCGGGTGTAATGATCCACGTCGCCCGGCTTGGTCATACCGACCACCGGATGCAGCAACAGAACGCCACCCACCTCTCCAACCGCCCGTTTAGTCAGTTCCTCGTGCACCCGATGCAGGGGGTTGCGCGTCTGAAAGGCCACCACGTTGGGATAGCCAAACGCCTCAAGCCGGGCCCGTGTCTGCACGGGTGTCAGGCGGACGTCTTGATAATCATAATGGCGTGGTAGCCGCAGCACCCGCAGACGACCAGAGATATTCAGAGGGCCCCAGCGGTGCATTTCAGCCACGAGGGGATGGCGCAAATCCAGGGAGCCAAAAACCTTTTGCGCGACCTCGTCCCGATCCCATTCATAGATCTCTTCGATGGTCATCACCGCCAACAACTCGTTCTTGGCGTCCCGTAGCGCAATCTCTTGATCCAGATGCACCGCCGGACCCGGCGCTACCGGCAACGTCACTGGAATGGGGAAGATGTGCCCGTCGGCCAGCCGCATTTCATCCAACACACGCTGGTGATCCGCCCGGCCCATGAAACGTTCCAGCGGGGAAAAGGCTCCTGAGGCCAGCAACTCCAGGTCACATACGGCCCGCGTTGCCAACTGGATCGAGGGCAGTTGACCAGCATACGCCCTGAGCTCATCAACTTGCTCGGGCGGGACCAGCAGGTCCACCAATTGGCCACCATAAGGGGGAATCAAAACTGAATGTTCATTGTGCGTCAATGTATACCTCCAAGATTTCGGTTGAGATAATCGCAGCGCAACCGGTCACTACGGCCTGACCGAGTTGACTGCCTCTTCTAGTTTAACCAAGTTATTCCTGTTGTCAAGCTGTTTCACGAACAACAGAATGTGATGCCTTACCGTGGCCAGGCTACGTCATCTTGACCACGATGTCGCTGATGATGTTGGCCGCCTCGTCCCCTCGGTCAGCGGCGTTGCTCAAGTGGCGATAGATCTCACGCAACTTGAGCATGTCAACGATGTGTTCTACGTCTTGCGGCTGGTGGAACAGATCGGCCACCGCCTCCCGATAGACCTGCTCCATGCGGTTCTCCAGCGCTTTGGCCCGCATTGCGTGGTCGTTGGCCACACCGGGGTGATCACTCAAGCGCTGCATTGCCATCAGGATCTCGCGGGCAGCGTTACCTAATAGCGAGGTCATACGTCGCAAATAGTCGTTGGGCTCCACCTCCAGAATCTCCATCTCTCCGGTGGTGGTATAGGCATAATCAAGCACGTCGTCGATGGCCCGCGAGAGCGCAAAGATGTCCTCGCGGTCAATGGGCGTGACAAAAGTACGGTTCAACTCGTCGATGAGGATGCGCCGTATCTCGTCGGCCTGCTTCTCTATCTCCGCCACTTGCTCGGCGTGCTTGACGCTACGCTTCTTCATATACCTCTCTAGCGCCGCCATCCCCTCCACGGTGTACTCGGCCTGTTGTATCAACAACCGCACAAAATTGCTTTGCCGTGGTTTAAAAATCCCCTTGATCCAGTTCATAGCCTACCTCTAAACAATGACATGATCCCATAGACGAATGCAGCAACAACGGCCGTCGCCGGAATGGTTAACACCCAAGCAGTGACGATCTGACCCACTACGCCCCAGCGCACTTTGCTCACCCTCTCGGCCGAGCCTACACCTAAAATGGTCGAGCTGACCACCTGTGTCGTGCTGACCGGCCCGCCCAGCAGGGCGGCTCCCGTAATTACCGCGGCAGAGGCAAGTTGACTGGTAAAACCATGCACCGGTCGAATCTTGTAGAACTTGGCGCCGAGCGTCCTGATCAAGCGCCAACCACCCAGCATGGTGCCCACGGCAATGGCCCCAGCGCTTAGCACCACAACCCAGACCGGCACCACAAAAGAGCTGATCACCCCATCGGCCAGCAAAGCCATTGTAATGATCCCCATTGTCAGTTGCGCGTCGCTGGCGCCGTGGCTCAAAGCCAGCCACAACGCCGTGCCCCATTGCCCGCGTTTGAAGAACCAGTTGACGCGCGGCGACGCCCCCCGAGCCAGGAAAAGGACCGTGTGCATCACGAGGTAGCCCACCAGCAGCCCCAACAGTGGGGAAAGCAACAATGCCAGCAACACTTTGATGAGCCCACTCGTACGCAGCGCCTCCCATCCCGACTGGATTACGACAGCCCCCACAATACCACCGACCAGGGCGTGAGAAGAACTGGACGGGATGGCAAAGAACCACGTGAACAGATTCCAAAGAATGGCAGCAATGAGCCCCGCTCCGACGACGGACAACGTCACAGCAAAGTCCCAGACCACTTCGTGTCCGATGGTGGTCGCCACCGCGACGCCGAAGAGAAATGGCCCAACAAAGTGGGCAACGGCGGTGATCAACAGTATCCGGCGCGGCTCTATGGACCGTGACGAGATAACCGTGGCCACGACGTTGGAGCTATCGTGAACACCATTCAGAAAACCAAAGGTAATCGCCAAACCAACAATAAAAATAACAGCCGCCGACAATGCCTGCTACCTCCTCGGATCTATTATCGAGATTTCGTTACTCGAACCTGGATAGATTGCGGGTTGTTCATCACTTGTGCAAACCCATCCCCTTTGTGGAAACTTGCAACAGCTTAACAAACTATGCGAGTTTCGTCAAGCTCTTTTAACTGTCTCCCACCGTCATTCCGAGTATTCCATAGCGCCGCGGGCGCTATTCAGTGAGTAAGATACT
>CBFDAD010000233.1:0-3638 GCA_965602705.1 uncultured bacterium | reverse complement strand
GACAGACGAGCCACATCGTGGACACGTCGGCTAGGGTAGAGATAGTCTCTGCCATGGTGACTCCTGTTTCCGCTGGTGCCTGGTGAACAGTGACCTACGCCACCCACGGTGTGGCCCATAGCCGGTGGCGCGGGCGGCCGGTAATGAGCGGCTTGTTGTCAAGCTGGCAAGCGATCCTACCTGCCATTATAACCCATAGCGTCAGAAATGTATAGTCTCGGTCTCAAGACTTTGGAAGTCTGGTCGGTAGAATATCTAGCCGACTAACGATACTCGCTCTTGGGTCAACGCGCTGGCTTCTGTTTGGGCTTCATTATACAGGTCTACCGGGAAGCGACCGTGTAGCGGGCTGTACCGGGCCCCGAAAGCTGCGGTGTGATAGATGAGCCAGGCGATGGGTTTGCCCAGGCTGCTGAGCCTGGCAGCGCGACGTAGTTCAGCTAGACTGTTGTCGTCCCACCCACCAAAAAGGCCGGAAAAGAAACAAAAGACCGGCAGCGATGGCAGCAACGCCACCAGGAACAAGATCACGCCCATGATTTGGTTGATCTCGGCGCCACCTAGTGCGTTTCCCAGGATGCGCAGCAGGGCCCAGTTGACCAGGCCGGCTAGCAACGGCGCCATCGCTGTCTGCCACCAATAAATGCGGAAGCGCAGAATCAAACGTCCGTTGATCCACCAGGCGACGATGTTCTTTATCGGCAAGGCGATGAGGTAGGCCAAAATCACCCCGGTCAATTGCAGCGAAGGCATCAGCAAGAACATGAAGAGGATGCGGATCGACTGTTCCATGATCAGCAGCCACATCCCCAGGTCGGGCCGGCCAACGCCCTCTTGGAGCCGGTCGGCGAACCAGGCCGGAAATTGTATCATCCCCCACAGCCCCATCACAATCATCAGCCCGGCAGCCCGTTCATAGTCCGCGCCCAGTACACTCAGAATGAAGCGATCGCCCACACTGATGAGTGCGGAAGCGACAAAGGCGCTGAAAAAGCCGCCGTATTTGAACCCTTGGGCCACATAGTAGCGCGTCAGTGCCAGTCGTCGGTGGCTAAAGGCCTCCGAGATGGCGGGCATGAGTCCATAGTACAATCCGGCGACGGCGCTGTAGGCAAGCAGCAAGCCCTCGGGCGATACGACGTCCCAGTTACCCTGCACTTCGGTCCAGTTCAGCACGTAGGTGGCGATGAGCGTGGTCTGGACGGTGTACCCCAACGCGCCAGCGACGCCGGCGATGGTGATGGGAGTGCCAAACTTGAGGGCGGAGACGACTGTCTTGCGGTCAAAGTGCGCCATGAACAGCACGTTGGTGTTATAGCCCAGCCGCTTGAGCAAGGCATAACCGATCAGAAAGACCAACACCTGGGTCAAGTAAACGCCGATACCCAGGCCAAAGACGCCCCCCATGCTGTGGCCAAAGACAGGATTGGCCGCTCCCCAGCGGCTGAACAAGTAGACGGCGCCCGACTGCACGAGGATGGGGGCCAGGTAAATGACCAGGTTGAGCACCTGGTCATAGTCTTGCTTTTGGTAGGCGCGCAGCGTGTACTGAAAGATGGTCAAGAACCCCGGGAACTGAATCAGCGCATGCAAGATCAAATAGTAGCTCATAAAGGCATAGCCGGTGTGGGGCACGACGAGGGCAGCGATCAACACCACCAGACCTAATTGAATCGTGCCGGTGATGGCCTGCCACCAGACGTAGAACTGGGCGTACTTGATGCCCTCGCGGGGGGCGTCGACGCGGCGTTCGGCAAAGAACTTGACAAAGGCGGTGGCCGTGCCCCAGTCAAAGAGCAACCAAAAGGTGTTAAAAAAGCTGACGATGATCGACCACACGCCTCGCGCCTGAGGTGATTTGAGCAGGGCGCCGTAGAGCACCATCTGCTGGTAGATCATGATCACGATAAATAGCACTAAACCCATGGCAATCAGGAACAGGAAGCCGGCCAGTGGACGGTGAAAACCTACCTCTTCCCAATCGCTTCCCTGCAGCCGTCCGTAGCGCCGGGCGTCGGCGACGACGCGGTCCAGCGCCTGGGGGTGCCGCAGGCTATAGCGACGGGTCCACAAAAACGCCCCACCCGTGCCGGCTAACATGACCCCCAGCACCGCCACCAGGCCGACCTGTTGCGGCGCGTGGGGGACGGGTGAACCGGGATAGGCGGCATAGCTGGACGGTGCGATACCAGCCGCCCGCGCCGCCAGGTGATAGACCAGATAGTTCCAGTAAGGCCATTCGAGTAGATAGGGGTTGTGGGCCTCGTCTCTGGTGGCCCAGGGGGTAAAGACGTAGACCTGGCCTTTGCCCGCCGCGACCCGGCCCAGAATGAGGTCGTGGCTCTCCTCAGTGTGGACCAGCGCTTCGAGCTCAGTCCCGTCGCTCACGCCGGTCACCAGCGAGCGGCCTTTGACCTGTGGGGCGGAGGTCCAGGCGATCTGCTCTAGCAGCGAGTCGTCGACGCCCGGCACGGGTGCGATGGAGATGGGATCAGCGCCCCAACCGCCACCCCAACCCAGGCCCAGGTCCGCCAGCGCGACCAACTGAGTGTCGAGTTGCGGGCCAATGAACAGGACCAGACCCAGGCCCCGGTCGCGCACGGCGCTGATCTCCTGTAACGACGGCCGGGCGTTATAGGCGACGATGGCCTGAGCCTGGTCGAGGTCCTCCACGACTCGCAGACGGTCGGTGAGCGTCAACGCTTGCAACACCGGGTCTGTGGTCTGCGCAGCCCCGGTGGGCTTGACATAGTAAATCTTGATGGGGACCGGGGAGGCACTGTCCTGCCTGGCCCCTGCAACCAGTAGCAAGGGGCCAACGACGATCAGGGCCAGCAAAAGAGCGCGCCGCAGTGTTCGTATCATGGATGTCTCCTTGTGCCGAGTGTCAGGCCACAATTCCCTGGCGTTCCCCTCCATCAACTGCGGCGTGGTCTGCGATCGAGGGTGGAGGTTCGCCGGGGCAAATGGGGAGTTGTGGTTTTTTGGGGACCTTAATCGTCTATGAGATCTCTGAGTTCCTCGCGTGCGTCAAAGGCCTGGCCGAGTATAAAACCCAACATCGCCAGAACAAGGACGGCCGCCAGCCCTGCCAGCTCCGCCCACGAGGCTTCCACCGTCAGAGAGAGCACGATCGAGACGATGACCCCGATCAACGCGCCGACGATGACGCCTTGCCATTTGTGTGACATGTCGGCCAGCATATCTTGAAACGTGATCTGTTTTTTGGGTTTCCGCCGCCGCGCTGCGACCTTGCGGTCGATCTCTCGCTGCTTGGCGCGGGGGTCGCGCGCTGCGATCTGCTGTTGGCGGAGGCGCTGAAGCCGGTCGGTCTCGTTATTCTTGTCGCTCATATCTCACCTTCCTTGTCAACCCGCTGCCCGGGAGAGGTAGCCGGGGCGGCGAGGGCGACGCGAGAACCCGGGCGTATTGGTTCGCCCTGAGGTCGTTTGCCCAGTGTGCCCAAATCGGGCTGAGATTGGGCGCTAGTGTAGCATAACCGCGCTAGAAAGCCAAACGCCAACACCTTCCCGAAAGCTTCCACAACGTATCTCTACAGGCACTTTCAGACATTTTCGGTGGATCATTAGCAGACTCGGCGTTTTGCCGAGCTTTCGGGAAGGCTCTCCCGCCGGTCC
>CBFDAD010000232.1:0-3650 GCA_965602705.1 uncultured bacterium | reverse complement strand
ACGTAGCTGACGTCCCCCTTGGGGTCGACTTCTTCTAGGTAGACGAAGAGATCCAGGTCCGGCGCGTCGGTGGCGATCCACAAATGCACCACCGGATGGCCAGTCACCTCCAGGTCCGCCTCCAGGGGCGCCGTGGTGTAGGTCAACGCCTTTTCGTCGTTGGCACGCAGGGCCGCATAATCGGCATTCTTCACGATGGCCGCCCAACGCGCGTCAACGCCGCTCGTCGTCGTATAATCCACCGTGTAAGCATCGAACGCCCCTGGGTCATTGGGGGGTCCCTCGCGCATAAAGCCATCGTTGATAGAGTCCACGCTGCCGGTCCTGCCCGCGGCCAAATATAACCGCCTCACCTGTTGATTCGACGGCGGCCACCCGTCGGACGTCCGCCAGGCCTCGTCGCGCGGCGCGCCCATGACGTAATAGCGGACGGGGGCTTCGTCCATAATGCCGTTATCAATACCCTTGAGCCAATAGTCGAACCAACGGTGCACCTCTGCGCCAAAATCGAGGTCGGCCTGGGATTTGCCCATGCCGTTGTGGAACAGTGGGCGGACGTGCAGACGCCGTGGCGTCGTGAGATTAGCGTGCCAGAGCAGCCCATCGCGGGCGAAAATGTCGTGCCATCCGGCCGAATTGTAGACGGCCACACCCGATGCGTTGATCTGATCCAGCAAACTGTGCAGACCCACCTCCGCCCACAGCTTGCCCCCTTTGGGGTGGAGGATGTCGCTGTCGCGATAGGGGGCGTTCCTCAAGCCCACCCTGGAGGCATTGCCCATCGTCAACTCACCGCGCCTTTCAAGCACTTGAGCCAACTGCGCACCGTCCTCGTCGCTGTCCACCGGCACAATCATCCTTTCCAGCACCCCCGTAGAGCCGGAAAGCACGTCGCCGAAGCCTTTGCAGTAGACCCCGCCCGGATAGCTGACACTGTCGTACATGTCGAAACTGCTCGCGCAGGGAAAGATGGCCTTCAGGTGTGGGTTGCCTGAGCTGGCCGCCGCGTATTGGGCCATGGCGACCATGGATACGCCGAACATGCCGACGTTGCCGTCGCACCAGGGTTGGGCCGCAATCCAGCTCAGGATTTCATCCGCCTCGCGCGCAACGTCGGCGAAAGACGCGCTGATCTTCCCCTCCGAAGCCCCGGTCCCGGAGCGCTCGACGGCGACGACCACATAACCGTGTTGGATCAGTCTCTTGAGCCAACGATTGCGGAAAACCTGATCGCCAATGTGCCCGTCTTTTTTAAACGCCGCCCGGAGCCGCAGGAACACCTTGGCAACCCAGCCCACGTTAAACAACTCATCAAAGACGACATGGCCATCCTCAACCATCTTCATCGCCCGCAGATAAGTGGTATGCATGAATAGAACTGGCAAGGGTTCGCCCGCCGGGACGCCGCCCCGCGTTGGAAGCAGGACATCGTATGCCAGCTTCTTTCCGTCCGCAAGCGCCAGGTAGTCGGAGCGACGCACGTAGCCGTCGTAGATCGCTTCCGAGTAGCCGCGGTACGCACCTAATCGAGACACCTGCTTGTGTGTTGTGTTTCTCATCCTTACCTCCACTATGCTGAAATCCTAATCGCTCAGTCCTTCCGACAGGATTCACAAGATTTACAGGATTTTCCAGAGATCCTATCCTGGGAATCCTGTAAATTTTGTCAATTACCCTCAGTCCGCGCGCTCCTTCCTGGGGACGAATATCACCGCTTCTCCGTCTTCGTAATCAACTGCCCATCCGGGTCGCGAGCGCAAGCGCTCGAGCATCTCGCTGTCGCTGTGCCGGTCCAGCACCAGGAACTGCACACCACTCTTTTCGAGCGCGCTTAACCACTCCATCTCCCAATCAGCGCCCTGTACGGTCGAACGCTCCTGGGGCATCTGCGCACCCTCGCAACCCAGCGCGCTCTGACTCTTGCTGCCGCGGTCCCCGGCTTTTGTCCTGCAAACGCTGACCAGCGGCAGGCCCAGGTCGCGGATTTTCATCAGCACACCGTGCAGTATCGCCTGATCCACCGGCCCGTGCAGGACGGTTTCGCCGTTTACCGCGCAGTGGATGGTCAATCCCTCGAACCAGTCTGACCAACTGCTGCCCAGGCGACCCTGGACCCGGATTTCATAATGCTGTTTCAAACTGACGCCTCCGCTAGAGGACACGCAACGATCCTGCCTTTGTTAGCAACAGCATAGCTCACAAAGGCAGGATTGTCACCACGCAAAAGTATCAATTCTCTGGAAAACGCAGGTTTGAGGGAATGACTCGAAAGTGTTATTTCAAGGGCTGGGGACCGGGTGGAATCAACCCCAGTTGGCGCGCCCGGGCAATGGCCTGTGTCCGGCTGTTCACACCCAGCTTACCATAGAGGTTGCTGGTGTGTCGCTTGACCGTGTTCAACGCGATCACCAACGCCTCAGCGATTTGCCGGTTGGAGTAGCCCTCGTTGATCAGTTGCAGGACTTTTAACTCGCGTTGGGTCAACGGCTCGACCAAAGTACCCGCGCCCCCATATGGCCTATCGTCCTCTGTCGCTTCTCCAAACGCTTCCAGCAGTTTTTGGACGTAGCTTCGCACGTGAGGGGGCACCCCCGGATCACGCTGCGAGGCCTTGAGAAGCTCAGCGGCCGGCGCGCCCTCGTCCAGGAACAGTCTCACATATCCCTCCGGCTCGGCCAGCGTCAGCGAGCGTTTCAACGACGCCAAGGATTCAGGAGACTTTCCCTGGGCCTGCAAGGCCAGCGCTTTAAGCAAGTCGATTTCAATCACCCGTCCAAAGCTGCCGGCAGCTTCAGCGGGTCCGTATAGCGGGTCCAGGACCGCCATAGCTTTCTCGGCCTCGCCCTGCTGGAGGTACGCGCGCGCCAGCATCGTATGCAAGGTTTCACGAAAGGCAACCAGCAGCGGTCTCCCTATCTTCTCGACAGTCAAGGCGGCTTCCATTCGCTGCACCCAACGCTCAACTTCCGCCACCCTACCCCTGGCCAATTCCAGCCGCGCTTGTTGTGTGGCCAATCTAAAGTTCGCTATCGAATACGCGTCCGTGGCGTAACCGGATTGTCTTGCCACGCGCAACGCATCGAAAGCGCCATCTATGTCCCCCAGGGCTTGCCTGAGGCGCGATTGCACGGTATAGGCCTCGGTCAAGGTCTGCGTCACACCTACCCGCTGGCACAGGACAATCGCCTTGTTCAAGCAGTCGGCGACGGCGTCCAATGCGTTCCATTCCAGGTGAATACCCGCCAGCTCGACGTATCCCGCAGCAGCCAGGGGAACCTGAGCTACCCCCAAACCTCGCTCGGCCAGCTCGATCACCTGGCGACATAACTGGGCCGACTGCCGCAAATGGCCCTGGTGGTACTGTGCCAGCGCCAGGCCTTCGGTGGCGTGGGTCGCCAGGAAGACGTGACCGGCCTCGAGGGCCAATTCTCTGGCCGCGCGGCAGCTCTGAATCGCCTCTTCGATTTTGCCATCGACGCTGTGGATCAGGCCCCGCGCGATCATCTCGATGATATCGAGCAACGTGGTCAGTTCATCGCGCAGCGGGGCGTTTTCAGGCCCTGGCGGCAGGCTCTCCAACGCCCGCCGGGAATCCCCTAAGGCCCGTTGGGCGAGGTCGAGTTGTCCATTCAGAAATTGCGCCCACGCCT
>CBFDAD010000231.1:0-3652 GCA_965602705.1 uncultured bacterium | reverse complement strand
CCGCCGAGCATAGAAGAGTAATCGACAATCCCAGTGCTCGTTGATTGGTTTGACATGAGCTTGACCTTCGCCTCATAGACTGGCGGCATCTTGCTCGTTACCACATAGCTGGCCATCCCTGCGATCACCGTACAGAGCACGATCAACCACTTCCATTTCCATAGCGTCTGCAGGTATTCTTTAAGCTCCATGTCTTTGTTCCTATTTACTTAGTCAGAGACCCGGACACCCGAGTCATCTCACGGTGCTATTACAACCTGGCTCTCTTGGAGTCCTTTTACGATCTCCACCCGCTCCTGCCCCTGGATGCCCAACTCAACGTCCACGCGGCGCTGGCGCTCGTCCTCCTGCACGATGACGAACGTGCGGTCCTGAAGGGTGCGAACGGCAGTCGGCGGAAGCCAGAGCACGCCCTCTTTTTCTTCCAAGACGATCGTCACGCGAACCAGGTCGCCCAGATTCAGCGCGCTGGTGTCCCCTTCCAGACTGATACGGGTAGAATTATCAGCCGCAGCTTCAGCTTCACTCTCTGTCCCACCGGCGGTGCCATAAGGAGAGGGCAAGCGGAAGACAGTGCCGGACCATGTGCGAGCGGGGTCAGTGCTAAGGACGATGGTGGCGCTTTGTCCCTCGGTCGTCTCTTCCAACTGATCGCTGGAGAGGTCGGCGCTCACTTCAATGGCTGACGGGCCGGCGATGACGATGACCGTCCTGAAGGCTTCGACGGGGCGACCGGGCTGGACGGCGAGGGAGACGATCTCTCCGTCCGCCGGAGCTACGATCTGTGCATTGGCAAGCTGGCTCTGCAGCCCTTCCAGGGCCAATTGCGCCGTAGCTACGTTATTGACCAGCGCCGGATCAACTGATGAGCCTTCTAGCCAGTCCAGTGCCTGCTGCGCGCGTTGTACTTCGAGGGTGGACAGTGGATCCACGCCCTTTTTCAGTTGCTCCAACTCCCCTTGGGCCATTTCCACGGCAATTCCCCGCATCTTGATTTCGTGCTGATAGCCGCTGCTCTCAGCGACGGCCTGGTCGTACTGTGCCTGCGCGGCCTCCAGGTTCCACTGCGTCAACTGGAGAGCTATAGCATAATCGTCGTGCCCCTCAGGCGATTCCCAGGGGCGATCCAGCGCTTCTTGATACTCAATTTCCGCTCGTTGCGCCACTGCTTGTGCTTGTTCCAGACTAACACGGGTGCGGACGATGCCAGCACTGTAGGTAGTTTGGAGGATTTGCGTGCGGCTCAGTTCTTCCTGGGCCAACGTCAGCGCCAGATCGGCCTGGGTAATGGCGTAGGCGTTGGCGTCTTCGGCCTGGGTCAAGCGGGTCTGGGCTACTTCCAGGTTTAGCGCTGCCAGGGCAGCCTCCTGCTCCAGGGTTCTTTCTGCTTCGGACCGCAGCAACTGCGCCGCGTTGAGAGCCACCTCAGCCTGGGCGATCTGATTTAGCAAAACGTCTGTCTCCAACTCAGCCAGCAGGTCGCCTGCCTTGACTTGATCCCCTCGTCTGACGTGAACCTGCCTCACGTAACCGGGGGTCTTGAAATAGAGTGGCATCTCCTCAACCGGTGCAATCCGGCCATTGAACTCCATTGTCCTAACCACCCGGCCCCGCTGCACGACGTAAGTGAGACCGGATGGTTCCAAAGTTGACCGAGGAGTCGCGGTTGTTGAAGCGACCTCAGTGCTGCCACAGCTTGTGATCATAAAGACTGAGCAAAGGACAAGTAAGATTCTGCCAAGATACCTTCGAAGCATCATAATTCACTCTCGTCGCCAATACCCCTTGCCAATGGCATGGCCTAATCAAATAGTCACCGGGCTCTGGGTAGTCGCAGTGCGCCGGTTCCTTCTAAACGAAAGACCGGGTTACTCTGCGATTACCTGCGCTCGCACGGGCGTCCTCAGTCAATGGCCCAGGGTCGTTGGTTTGTGGGAGCTATTTGGCTGCGTTGGTAACTGTGCACTGCTCCCACCGGGTCCCCGAATCCGGCGGGTCAAAGGACAAAGCCCATCTATCTTCCGCTGTTCGGTCTGGACTTGTCAGTACAGACCGAGCGGGGTGAGTAGTTGTGCTGCCGCGTAACCGACCTTGTCGCACGCACTAGGTGTTTTTGAGAGGCAAATCGATGGGAAGAAAGGAGAAATGGGTATCAAAGGACTAGCTCGAAACGCTCTGAGAGCCGTTCGAGCAGAATACGCTTATATGGGCCATTTTCCTTCTCACATTGCTCAGCGTAGTAATCCTTTTATATTGTAACATATCCTTTGGTTTTATTTCAACGCTCAATTGTTAGAAATCGTTAGAAATGGTTAGAAACTGTGTGGTCGTCAGTTGCGTAAAAATCTTTGCGACCTGCTATATTTACCGCAAAGAAATGGGGAAGTTTTACCAAATGGCGAACTCGGAGCAGATTCGATGAACAGCTCCGGGAACGCTTTGGGCTGGGCTGAGGAGTCTTTAGTTTAGTATATCGACCAACGGGCGCAGCCGTTCCACGAGTGCAGGGCCAATGCCCCGCACCTTCGTCAGACCATCGAGGGTGTCAAAGGGACCGGACTGTTGGCGATGGGCGATGATGCGCTTGGCCAGTGCCGGACCAATGCCGGGCAGGGCGGTCAACGCCGTGGCGTCGGCACGATTCAGGTTCAGACGGGCGGGCTCGTCTGGCGGGGCCGGTGGCGGCTCAGCAACGGGCGATGGAGGTGGCTTTGGCGCGGGGTGCGGTGGAGGCGGACTCACTCGCTCTTCCAAGCTGACGCGCTTGGGCTGCAAGTATTCTTTCAGCAGGCGAATGATGAGATAGACAATGAATAAAAAGAGGGCTAATTTCAGTAGACGTTTCATTGCTCCTTGTCCTCTCTGCGCGTTATGGCCCGACCGAGATCAGGGGGCGTAGCTTTTCCAAAGTCACCTCTCCGATGCCTTTAACGTTTAGCAAGTCTTCTACCGCAACAAAGGGGCCGTGCGCGTCTCGATAGTCAATGATTCTGCCCGCTAGAGCAGGACCGATGCCTGGCAGCGTTTGTAGTGTCTCGCTACCGGCAGTGTTAATGTTGACCAGACCAGCGCTGGGCCCATCCAGGGCGCTGGAATCCGTGCGTCGCCTCGGGACCACGATTTGCTGGTGATCTTGAACCACGGCGGCCAGATTCAACCGTTCTAAATCCGCGTCGACGCTGGCGCCACCGGCGGCTTGAATGGCATCTTGTACCTCCGCACCGGGTGACAGCGTATAGACGCCGGGCGCGATGACCTGTCCTGTGACGTGACAACAGAGCGGCGCAGCGGTCGGCATAGGCGTCGGCAGTGAGGTAGGCTGCGGCGGCAACACGATGAGCGTCACTGGAGGTGGGCGGTGAGCCAACCCGTAGCCAACCGCCGCGGCCAGGGCCAGTGCGATGATGGAGAACAAAACATAGCGATAACGCGTCAACGCCTCGTTCAATGTTTTCCTCACCTACCCTGCAGTTGCGGCCTGCCGCTACCCGTCGCAAACTCTACAGTGGATCGCTATTCTGGACTGTATGGAGCCAGAGATATTATACGTTAAGTCGGGCAAGGAAGCAAGATGGGTTGAGTGCCCGCTGCGATAGTCAGTCCAGGAGCCTTGTGCTATACTGTGTAAGAAAATCGGTGACCGTGATCAATG
>CBFDAD010000230.1:0-3661 GCA_965602705.1 uncultured bacterium | reverse complement strand
AAACGCGTGCATTGTACAATAGGCCCTTGGCATTGTCAATACACGCACGGTCACTCACGGCTCGGACCGCTCCCCAAAGGCTGGTCAACTATCACTGCGATTGCGTTCTTGCTCTTTCTTTCGGTCTCCTGTACAATATATTGCCACTCGTCAAAGTAAAGCGTGTGCTGGCTAGGAGGGGCATATGACTGCCATGGACAATCGCCAAGTCGGACGGGTCGACACTTGCGAGGTCGTGGTCATCGGAGCGGGTCTGGTGGGGGCAACGGTGGCAGCAAGCCTGGCGAGCGAAGGTCTCGATGTGGCTGTACTGGAAGCGCGGGAGGTTGCCGGTGGCGCCACCGGCCACACAGCGGGGTTGGTTCTCACCGGCCTACCCATCCCTTATGCCCAGGCAATAACGCAACACGGTCGCGAGGCAGCACAAGCGTTGTGGCGATTAACGGTGGACAATCGCGAAAGATTAACGGCGGTAGCCGACCGTTTGGGCGTGGCGCTGGAACGTACGGGCAGCCTGAACCTGGCAATCAACGCTGAGCAAGTGAAAAAGCTACGAACCTCTGCTGAAATGCTCATCGCCGATGGATTTGCCGTCCGTTTTGAAGAGGATGATCCCCTAGGCAGAGGCTTTATCGCGGCACTGCACTGTCCGGATGACGTGATTGTAGACACGGTTGCACTGACAGAGAAACTTTTGCACAATGTCCCCACCCACTCTGGCACCGAAGTCTATGGACTGGAACAAGACGGAGACCATGTGCTGGTGCTGGCTCGAGGACGCACAGTAAAAGCCAGCACGGTCGTGCTGGCAGTCAATGCTTATGCCCCCCTAATCGATGGCTATTTTGCCGACAAGGTCGCGCCTGCGCGCGGTCACATCTTTGCTACCCGCCCGCTGGACGAACGCCTGATTGCAACCCCCGGCAGAGTGGGTTCTTTCGCTTTTAGTCAAACTTCAGACGATCGCCTCCTGTTCTGCGCCTGGCAAACACAGTACGAGGCACCCATCACCGGCCCCGATGACGATAGTGTAGAGATCGACCTGATGCGATTTGTCGGTCGTCACTTCCCCGAAGCGACCAACCAATTCGTTCATCGCTGGTCCACCATAACGGGCAGCTCGCGCGATGGGTTACCCCTCATCGGTGCCTTGCCCCACTTAACCCAGGTCTTTTTCGCCGTCGGTTTTGCCAACTATGGACTAAGCCTGGCCTTTGCCAGCGCTGAACTGCTAACCGGTCTTATCGTCCGCGGTGCCGAACCTACCTTACTTTCGGCGCGAAGGCTCGAATAGCCACACGCATCAACGCCGCACCAACGACGACCAGCACCAGCCAGAGCCCAGTTGGGCCAGTGTGCCCGGTGAGAGGAAGCGTCAAGGTCCCCACAGGTGTCACCGCTGCCGGAGTCGCTGTACCTACGGGCACAGACGGTTCGGTTGGTACCGCCGGTGTATCAGTCGGCGTTGCTGTCGACGTGACGGTCGGGTGAATGGTCGCCGTCGGCGTGTTGGTTGGAGTCGGCGTATCGGTGATGCCCGCCAATGGCGCTGCCTCACTCACGCTCCCGCCTGAGCTGATCAACCCCACCACCAACAGAATCGCGATCAAAAGGCAACCGGTTAAAATTGACTTGGTCATACTTTTTACCTCCCGCAGCACAACGTATACAATCCCTAGGACGCCAGCACTATTCCAGCACTATTCCACCGCTATTATCGTCAAAAGTTAAGAAAAGGGCAAATTCCCAACCTGAGTATTCACATCAACGCCAGACCGCTAACGCTGCCCCAATACGACCTCTTTGTCCAGAAAAGTGTACTTGCCACCCGCAACGCCCCGACTCGCCAGGAAGACTCGCTTGACCGCCCCGGCAAATCCACACTTTACAAAACAGAGGTAGAAGTGGCGCGTGCGCCACCTCTACCTCTCTGACCACACAGTTCCCAAAACCGTGATCCCGAAAGCGGATCAATACTCTAGCAACTTGGGTAGCTCTTTGGCGTGGGCAATCCAAGCTATCACCGCATTTTGGGTGGGGGCTCGACCCGCCAGTTTCTTCTCGGCATTCGTCTCCACCAATCGGGCGTATAGATTGTCAGCACGGCGCGTAGCCAGTTCTTTCACAGTGTCCACGCCCGCATGCTCCAACAGGTCGGAGAACACACCACCAATACCCTTAACTCTTGCTAGATCGGCCCGGTTAGCCAGTTCCAGGATCATCCGAGACTCAACGCCTGTAGCATCGGCAAATTCCTTGCGTCCCGCGGGCGTCCGAACCAGATCCAAAAACTGATCGCTGGTGCGAATACCGCGCGCCTGCAACCTGGCCTCTAGTTGATCGGACATCCCCCTGAGCTTGCTAATGATAACGCTCATCGGTGCCCCCTTTCGCAATTGCAGGCACGCTATTTTTTGCCAAAGAGGCCGCCCAGCTTTTTACCTATGCCTCCCACGTCGGGCATTTCACCGCCCTTCAATACGCCTTCAATTTGGCCCGCGACGGGCGCCGGCAGCTTGTCCTTGAGAAAGCCAAGGACCGTTTCGACAGCCTGTTTGGCCTGCGCTTCAGAAATGCCAACCTTTTGGGTAACCAGCTTAATCAATTCGTCCATCGTTTTCCCTCCTATTGGAAAAGTTTAAACCACTATTCGAGTAACTCAGTTTTTTACGATTCTGCTACGTCGCGAAACATCGTTGATTTTAGCCCATCGGCAACTGCGAGGTGCAATAGGGACAACGCACAGCTTCGACCGGGATGGTCGAGCGGCAATAGGGGCACTCTTGAGTCGTCGGCTCGGCGGGTGGCACCTCCTCTTCTCGCCGCATGCGGTTGATCGTGCGGACGAGCAAGAAAATGACCAAGGCAACGATGAGAAAGCTAATGACAGCGTTGATGAACAGGCCGTAATTTATCGTCACCGCGCTGGCATCCTGTGCATCGGCCAACGACGCGTACGGTCCAGCCGGGGAACCTGCCTCAAGCAGGATGAAGAGGTTGGAAAAATCTGCCCCCCCCAGCAACAAACCAATGGGCGGCATAATGACATCTTTCACCAGCGACGTGACGATGGCGCTAAAGGCCGCGCCGATGATGATGCCTACGGCCATGTCCACCACATTTCCGCGTAAGACAAATTCTCTAAACTCTTTTAGCATAGGTGGTCTCCTTTTGCGACTGCTGAACCGCCTTATGAACCAGGCCGATTATGCGCGTCGCCCACCCTTGAGTTCGTCCTGCAGAACCTCAAGGGCTTTCCAATCCCCCGCAGCCGCCAAGCTGGCCTGTTCGGGCCAGGTGCCGGGTTTAGCCAAAGTCATACCGGCTTCGCTTAGGATGTGCTCCAAGTGCCCCACCTCAGCGGCAGCCAACTGCGCAAAAGTTGTGATGCCAACGTTCTCCAGCACTTTGGATATCTTGGGACCAATTCCTTCGATAAGCTGCAGATTATCCGGCTCGGGTTTTGTTACCGGCACAGACGGCGCAGCGGCTCGGGACGGAACTGCCATCCCCCCTGGCGAAGCGGCCCCTTGCGCCTTTACGCGCGCCTGGAGGTTCTCCAGGCTCTTGTCCTTTTCTTGGAGGGCGGCCCGCAGGCTGTAGGTCTGGGCCTCACAATCCTTGATCCGTTGTCGCCAGTAGTACCAGGCGATCAACAGAC
>CBFDAD010000229.1:0-3664 GCA_965602705.1 uncultured bacterium | reverse complement strand
AATTCGCGCCATTGCCACCGGGCAGACCCGCTACAATCCACCGGCCGGCATTCCTGCCTTGCGCCAGGCCCTGGCGGAGGATGCCGGGCGGCGACGGGGCGTGCGTTTCACCCCTGAACAAGTCGTCGTCGCGCCTGGAACCAAAATGCTGCTTCTGCTCCCCATGCTGGCTCTGCTCGAGTCCGGAGACCAGGTCATCTACCCCGACCCGGGCTTTCCCAGCTATGCGGCGGCTATCGGTTTAGCCGCTGCGACGCCGGTGCCGGTGCCGCTGTTGGAACAGCGGGGCTTTGACCTGGACCTTGAGGCTTTTGATGCCAGCCTCAGCCCCCGGACACGGATGATCATCCTAAACTCCCCGGGCAACCCCACGGGGAACGTTCTATCCTCCCAGACCTTGGCCCACATCGCCGAGGTGGCCCGCCAACGTGACATCTGGGTGATCTCGGACGAGATTTATTTTCAGTTGATCTACGAGGGCGAGACTCCCAGTATCGTGTCTATGCCGGGCATGGCCGAGCAAACGATCCTGGTTGATGGCTTTTCCAAGACCTACGCCATGACCGGTTGGCGACTGGGGTTCGGGATCATGCCCCAAGCGCTGGCAGCCAAGATGAATTTGCTGCTCACCCACTCGGTGGGTTGTACGGCCACTTTCACCCAGCATGCCGGTCTGGAGGCCATTCTTGGCCCTCAAGATGAGGTGGAGGCGGTGCGGGCAGAGTTTCGCCGCCGCCGTGACCTGATTGTCGAAGGACTGAACGCAATCCCGGGCATCCGCTGTCCGATGCCCCAGGGCGCCTTTTACGTCTTTCCCAACGTGCGGGCCTTTGGCCGGCCTGTGGCTGAACTGGCTGATTACATACTGGATCAAGCCGGTGTGGCGGTGCTTCCTGGCACCGCCTTTGGAAAGCAGGGGGAAGGTTACCTGCGTCTTTCCTACGCCAACTCTTACGAGAACATCCAGAAAGCTCTGGAGCGGATGGCTCACGCCCTGGCCCTGCTGCGTTAAGACGTTTACCCTGGTTTCCCTCGCGATGTGCGCAACGCCAGCGCTTACCCGTTCCCCATCCAGTACGAGGTCGCTGAGGGGGCTGCCGGGCGATCGCCGCCGAGTGCGGCTACTTGGCCTACTTTCAGCGAGAGATCGCCGGCAACACGGCTCATCCCTGCAATTCGACGATCAGCTCGTGAATGCGGTCCAGTGCTGGCTTTAGGTAATCGTGCGGCAGGCCAAAACTGATCCTGAGAAAGTGATCCAGCCCAAAGTGATCCCCGGGCACGACGTACACGCTCTTTTCGTGGATCAATCTTTGCACCAGTTCGGTCGAGTTGACGTCGAGGTGGTAGCGCACGAAAGCGATGGCGGCCGCCTGGGGCGGGACCAGGGTGAAGGTTCCCTCGTGGCCCTCCAGCCATCCCTCCAGGATGGGAAAGCCGCGGCGGATGTAATCGCGGGTGCGCTGGATGAGACGCGGCCGCATCTGCGGCGACAGGGCGATGGTCGCGAGCTTGTTGGCAAGCATCGTGGTGCCGATGGTGGTGTATTCGTGGCGCGCCCAGATTTCGTCCATCGTGTCCACTGGCGCGACCACCCAACCTATGCGCAGCCCCGGCAGACCGTAGGCTTTGCTCAAGCTGCCCATCGCCAGCACCTTATCGTAGCGCCCCCAAAAGGAGGGTGTCTGGGTATCGGTGACGCGCTCGGCGCCGCTGTATACCTCGTCGGCCAGCAGCCAGGCTCCGGCGCGCTCGGCAGCCTTCACGATGGCGTCCATCTCCGCCTCCGTGAGAATGCGGCCCGTGGGGTTGCTGGGGTTGCAGACGGCGATGAGCTTGGTCCGCTTTGAGACGGCCTGGTTCAACTCGTCCAGGTCAGGCGCCCAGCCTAGATCCTCCTTGAGGTGAAACTCTTTGACCTGCATGCCATAGTTGTGAGCGATGCCCCAAATCTGCATATAGTTGGGCAGCATCACGGCTATTTCGTCCCCCGGCGCCAGCAGGGTCTGGGTGGAGATAAAGTTGGCCTCCGCGCATCCAACAGTGACCAACACGTTGTCGGGCGTTGCGCCGGGATACAGAGCCGCGATGTGTTCTCGCAGTTCGAGGGCGCCGTTGCTCTGGACATAGTTCAACTCAGTGTCCAGCAGTTCCTCGATCGTCGCCGGGTCGTCCAACATTTCGCGGAGAGTGACGGGGTGAACGCCACTCTCTGTCAAGTTGTACGCCACGACGTTCTCCCACTTGGACATCATGCGTTCTAGCTCGAATGGTTGAAACGTGTTCATAGAATTCTCCTTTTACGATTGTTTCGACTGACGCTCGCTGCGTTGCACAATCTCTTCAAGTCGCTGCTTGACAGCATCGGGCAGATGCTCCGGTTGATGTTCCTTCAGGATTTGCTCCACCCGCTCGGCCGCCCGCTCGCCCAGGCTCTTGCCGCCCTGGGCTGCCCAGGCATCGTAGGTGGCCCGCTCAAAGAGCTTCGGATACCAGCGCTCACGATAGTGTGCGTGCGTATGCTGCGTCTCCAGGTATTGACCCTCGGGGCCGACCTGAGCGATCACGTCCAGGGCCAGCGTTTCGGCGGATACTTGAACGCCCTCAAAAAAGGCTTCGATCCAGCTCACAATCTCGTCACAAATGACCAGTTGCGCGAAGGAAAAGGCGAGGCCGGACGCCAGGTATCCCAGATCGTGAATGATGTTGCCCCCCGACAGCGACGCCGTCATGAGGGTCAGCGCCGCTTCGGCTGCCGCTTGCTGGTCGACGAGCTTTGACTCGGAGGCGCCGCCCAGCGCAAACATGGGCAGGCCGTAAAAGTGGCCCATGGCCTGGGCGATCCCCTGCCTGGGCTCACAATAGGTTGAAACGAGGGTGCGCATATCCATGGGCCCAGTCTGCATGCCGGGCATGACAAAGGGCGCTCCTTCCCGATTGAGCTGCGACAGCACCAACCCTAGCAAGGTCCCGGCGTTGTCGAGCGCAAACGCGCCCGCCGGTGTCACGGGGCTGGTGACGCCAGCGGTTGAAGACGGTATGTAAAGGGCAGGAAGTCCTTTTCCGGAAAGGTAAAGCAGCTTTTGTAAAGACTCTTTGTTGTGGACTAGACCTGACACCACGTTGATGTAACACGCGACCAGCGGGCGGCGTCTCAGGGCTTCCACGCCCCCCACCACCGCCTCAGCCATTTCTACGGCGTCCACACACCCACCCAGTTCGTAGGTGACAAAGATGATGGGCTTGATCGTGTGGGCAAGCATGGCCTGCATCTGATGACGGTCAGCCAGGGTCTGATCGACGTCTGTGGGCAGGACCATGGACATCACAAAGTCTATGTTCGGCAGCGCATCGCACAGGATCGCGCCTTGTATGACGTCTTTCAAGAGCGGGTCCCGGCGTTCGCCAGTGCGGTGATCGACGATGTTCAACGTGTCTGATCCCGGCCCGTAGAAACAGCGGTGTCCCTGCAGCGGCATCACCGGGTCGCCGTGGCGGTTGTACAAGACCACGCGCCCGGGTGCGGTCGTGAAAGCCTTTTCTACCATGCCCGAAGGAACGCGCACCAGATTGCCATCGCTCACGTCGGCGCCGGCTTTTTTGAGCAGGTCGATGGCTTCTCGAAGATATAGCCGCACGCCAACCCGCTCTAACAGCTCCAGGC
>CBFDAD010000228.1:0-3677 GCA_965602705.1 uncultured bacterium | reverse complement strand
ACACATTCGCGAGTTGGGTTGTTTTTTCATTGGGTTCGTTTGCTCTACGTTGCCCGCGAACGGCTCAAGACAAAAGGTCGAGGCCAGCGCAGCCCAACAACGTGTTCAACAAGCCTTTGAGTTCTGGGCACTGACTGGCGGCCACGGTCAAATCCTTATCTCGCAAGATAGCCTTGCCGTCTCGGGCCTTGTCGTAACTGCGAGCCCGTTTAGCGAGACGGTATAACTCAGCCAGATGCCTGGACGGAGGCTTTAAGTGATCAACTTGCTCAGGATTTGCCCCCGGCCGTTGCTTCTCCACCTTGAGCCGCTTGCAAATGTCGTCCCAATAAGGCAGCAGCCAGGCCTCGAAATCAAACTGTGCAGCGTGTGCGTGAAACCGAGGCTCGCCGCCTACAGCTCGACGCAGGAACTCTTTGGCCGCTCGGGCCGAGTCAAAATTTGGATAAACATCTACTAACGCAATCACACAGGCTACGTCTGGGGCGCGCAGACTCATGGTCACGCGCTCTCCTATCCGCCTTTCGTTCATCAGACGGGAGTTCATCGGCTTGGTGCGCAGGCTTATCTTGGACTTGCCTTGCCGGTCGCATCGTTCATCGAGAAACGCTTTCAGTTTATCACGAAAGGCAGTTTCGGTCTTACCCTCAACTAGGAGAACTATCTTCATTATTAAGGTCGCCCTCCCATCTCACCCATGAGCCATAGGTCAGCCAGTGTGTAGCGTCTGAGCCATTCTTCCAGATCCAGGGTGTCAGCCCAGGTCAAGGTGGCCCTTTCACCTTCCTTGTCCAGCACGACGACTTCATTTGGCTCCAGCCAACGAATCAAGTCGGGTGAGTGGGTCGCGACGACGAGTTGGGTGTGCAACGCCGCTTCCCGCATCAAGCCGGACAGCAGCTTGAGCAATTCGGGATGCAAGCTGACTTCCGGTTCGTCTATCAAGGTGATGGACGGCAAATCGGGCGCGAGCATCAACGTAGCCAGCCACAAGAAACGCAGTGTCCCCTCAGACAACTGGGTAGGATAGAACGGATCGTTTAGATCCTCCTGGTACCAGGCCAATGTGACCTGCCCAGCGCCAACCACCGGGAATTCAAGTCGGTCAAAACCAGGAAAGGCCGCCCGCAGGGCATCCTCAATCCGCTGATACGAGTCGCTATCAGTAGCACGCAGGTTATACAGGGTTGAATAAAGATTCTCGCCGTTCGGCCCCGGTTGAGTAGTGGGCGTAAGCGCTTGCGGCAATCGAATGACTGCCCGATGACTCACGTCCAGGTAAGAATAGAAGCGGGTCTGCGCCAGAGCGTCGCGAAAAGCTTCGGGCTCACGGTACATCTTGGGCACCTGAGCCAGCGCTAACTCCGACGCCTTGTAGGGCCAGGTAGGACGAGAGAGCTCTCCGCTTTTGTCTGGATCTGCGTAAAGCACGTGGCCTGGCCCAGCATTGATAAAGGGGACAGGTTCACCGGCCGCGTCCAAATGCCACTCGAGCCGCTCCCGCGAGATCGAATAACCAGCTGTCCCCAATGGAGAAATAGTCAAGCCATAGTGAATGGGTTTAATGCCTGCCTCGCTCTCCAAATCCGCCTCGATCCCGATTCGTAAGCTGTCCTTATCACTATCGCCTTTGGAGAGAATCTCGGTCAGACCGCCGCGCTTGCTTAGAGCCTCGGCCAGTTTCCCCTGGGCGCCATCCCGCATCAATGTCAAGACTTCGAGCATTGACGTCTTGCCGGAGGCGTTGGGGCCGATGAGCACCATCAGGCTTCGCAGCTCCAGGTCAACATCTACCAGGCAACGATAGCCATCGACATGCAGATGAGTGAATTTCATATTATTCTCTCCGGATCACGCATACGTCGAAACCGTATTGATGATCAATTTGTACACCTAAACACAGCGTGGGTCAAGCCATCATAATTGGGCATCAGGGCAATCGCATCTTATTCCTGAACCCTGGATAATCGCGGAGCGAACGGCTCGTCGGGAAGCGGCGCGTGGGCGTGCCTGACTCCTCATTTTGGATGCAGCAAAGCCGCTAATGAGACGCCGCACAACATCTCGCACGAGTCAGAAGACCTGGCGCTTCGACAGTTTTACACAATTCTCTCAAGCGTTTTATCCTGTAAATTCTGTCAATCCTGTCCGTTCACCTGGCGCTTGAGCACCACCAGCGTCAAGTCGTCAAACTGCGGCGCGTCGCCCACAAACTCGGACACCGCCCCATCGATGGCCCGGACGACCCCAGCGGCCGGCTCTGACTGGTGCGCCTGCACCACGCGCACTAGCCGCTCCAGGCCAAACTCGTCCACCTCGCGATTGATCGCGTCCGTCACGCCATCCGTGTAAAAAAGCACCAGATCGCCCGGCCTCATCTCGGTCTGCCGTTGCTCAAACTCTACCCCCGTGACCACACCCAGCGCCAGGCCCTGCGCCGCGAGCGGCGTCACCCGCTCCGGGCGGGCGCTAAACAGCAGCGGCAGGTTATGCCCGGCGTTGGCGTAGGTCAAGACCCCGCGCTCCGGGTCCAGAACCGCGTAGAACAGCGTGACAAAGAGATCAGAGTGCGCGTCGGCGATGATCATGTCGTTGGCCTGGGCCAGCACCCTGGCCGGGTCGCGACCGCTCATCGCCATCGTGCGCACCAAGGTGCGGCTGAGCGCCATGAACAACGCCGCCGGCACGCCTTTATCGGCCACGTCGGCCACCACGATCCCCCACGGCCCGTTATCGTGCGCCTGATCCGACTCTGACAACGGCACAAAGTCGTAAAAGTCGCCACTGACCTGGCGCGCCCCCTGCCAGTAAGCCGCCAGGTCCCAACCGGGTATCTGCGGCGTCCCACCGGGTAAAAAGCTGACTTGAATCTGGTGGGCCAGTTCCAGCTCGCGTTCCAGCTTTTGCCGCTCCACCGATTCAACGTGCAGCCGCGCGTTTTGTATGGCGGTGGCCGTCTGTTGGGCCACGCCGGTCAAGATGTTCATCCGCCGGCCGGCCAACTGGGCGCCCTCGTCGAGCGTATCCACCACCAGGACGCCCATCATATCTCCCCACGCCAGCAAGGGGAGCGCCAGAGGGGCGTGCAGACCCAGGCTGGTCGCGACGGGAAGCGGCGGGCCGGAGACCAGGGGCGGCTGCTGCGCATTTGCCCCCTGGCGGTCCTGCGCCTGGACCGTGCTCATCTCCAACCATTGGGCCGCCGGGACCGGCGTCGCCCGGAACGCGTCAACTTGATCTGGCGGCAGGCCATAGACCGCGCCGGGCAAGTACGCCTCCCGCGCGGCGTCCCACAAGTAGACCAGACAACTCTCAACGCCGACCAACAGCGGCGTCAGCCGGGCGACGACGGCCAGCACGTCGTCCAATGCGGAGAGGTTGGCGACCGCCTCGGCCACCTGCAGCAGCGCCAGCGACACCCAGGCCTCTTCCTGCTGCGCCGCGGCAAGCTGGGCGCTTTCAATCGCCAACGCCGCCTGGTTGGCGACGCCCGCGATGAGCTTGATGCGGCGCTCGCTGAAAGAGACCTGGCCGCTGAAGCATATCACCATCGCGCCAGTAAGCTCTCCCTGGACGCGCAACGGCAGCGCCAGCAACGTCGTTTCCACATCCTGCGTGGCGGGCGCACCGGGCATGCCCCCAAACTCGTCCACCACCGGCGAACCACTCTCCCACAG
>CBFDAD010000227.1:0-3697 GCA_965602705.1 uncultured bacterium | reverse complement strand
AGCCAATCCCTTTTCAATGTTGCGCGGTGAGACGACGATCAGCTCGTCGGTGATGCGCTGGGAAGCGCGTTCCAGCCAAATGAAAAGGCGGCGCACCAGGGGATGCTGGCGGTCGTGGTGTCCCCAGCCGTGAACAGTGTGAACGATGACCGGCGTACGCGCCAACCAGGCAGCCCAGCGGCCCAGGATGCCGGCTTTGGAGCTATGCGTGTGGACGACCGCATAGTGACCGCGCCGGATGTGGTGATACAGGGCGAGCAGAGCGCGCACATCCCTTAGGGGAGAGATTTCACGTACCAGCAAAGGCTCGATGGTGAGAGGGACGCCACGCGCGCGGACCTCTTCGATCAGGCTGCCTTCCGGGCCGGTTTGAGGGCCACTGACGACGTCCACGGCAAAAGAGGCAGGGTCAAGCAGCGCCGCCGTCAGCATCGTGTTCTCTTGAGCACCACCGATGATCAGACGGGTAATGATATGTAGGACACGGGTGCGAGCCATAGCGACACTCACTCTCCAATAGTTTCAAACCACGCTACTGTCCGTCGCAGGCCTTGCTCAAAGTCCTCTTTAACGCGATAGCCCAGCGCCTCCCGCGCGGCGGTGACGTCGGCCACCGAGTGGCGCACGTCGCCAGGGCGCGGAGCTGTGTGCGCAGGCGCGACGGCGATGCCCAGGATATCGCTGAGGATGGCGATCAGGTCCAGGAGCGTGTAGCGCTCGCCACAAGCAACGTTAAACACCTGTCCGGCAACGTCAGGGGCAGTGGCGGCTAACAGATTCGCCTGCACAACGTTGGAAACATAGGTAAAGTCACGGGACTGGTGTCCATCACCATACACGGTGGGAGCCTCACCCCGGAGCATGGCGGTGATGAACCGGGGAATAACCGCCGCATATTCGGATCTAGGGTCCTGCCGGGGGCCAAAGATGTTAAAGTACCGCAGGCACACGGTCTCCAAACCATATACCTCGACAAAGGAGCGACAATAATGCTCCCCTGACACTTTGGAGACAGCGTAGGGGGACTTGGGACGCGGGAGCATGCTCTCCTGCTTGAGCAGCGTGGGACTGTCACCGTAGACGGCAGAAGAGGATGCAAATACAACCCTTCGCACACCGGCTTCCTGTGCGGCAACCAGCAGGTTCAAAGTGCCGGTGGCGTTAACTGCGTGTGTTTCAAGGGGATCATCCACCGAACGCTGTACCGAGGCGATGGCGGCCTGATGCAGCACACAGTCCACCCCCTGCACTGCCCGGCGCAGTGTAGATGGGTCCCGCAGGTCGCCCTCGATGAGTTCAATGCGCCCAAGGAAGGGACTCAGATTCTCCCGGCGGCCGGTGCTAAAATCATCCAGCACCCGTACCCGTTCCCCTCGGCGCAACAGCTCTTCCACAATATGGGAACCAATAAAGCCGGCCCCACCCGTGACAAGGATACACATAGGGAATCAATCTCCTTCGACATGATAGAGTCAACAAAAAAGACACTAGAGCGTTCTCACAATTCTTGAGATAAAAGCTGCTGGTAGATTGCGTGCTGCTTGGTCGCCACGGCTTCCAACGACATAACGTCGGATACAAAAGTATGCCCTTGACACGCCTGGGCCTGAGCTTGTTCCAGATGATCCATCATCCATCGTATCCCCTCAGTTAGAGCATCAACATCGCCTGGCGCAACGAGACGGGCGTACTTGCCGCCATCTGTGACTTCGGGGATGCCACCTACGTTAGTTGCAACGACTGGTGTCTTTGCAAGCAGTGCCTCAGCAACTGCGATGCCGAAGGACTCAGAGTACGAAGGCAAGACAAACAAATCAACGGCAGCCAGCAATTCAGGTACGTCGGAACGGGAACCCAATAGTTGTACGCGGTCGCCCAGTCCATGCGCCCGGACAATGGACGCCAGGTAAGAACGTTGTGGCCCCTCACCGGCGATGACCAAATATGCGGGCAGCGACTCAACGGCTTTAAGCAAGATGGGTAAACCTTTGACGACTTCCAGACGGCAGACCGTTCCGATGAGATAGGCATCTTGGGGTACGCTCAACTGCTGCCGTATTTGGAAGCGAGCGGCAGCACGGTTCACGTTTTTGAAGCGACGGACATCGATGGCGTTGGGAATGACCCGCAGCTGCTGTCCCTGAAGCCCGCGCGCAACATAGCTGGCGGCCGATGCTTGAGATGGCACAAGCATGAGAGCGACGTAGCGCTGAAACAGCCGGTCAACCAAAAGGGGCAGACGTCCCCAGCGTTCGGCCATAGCGTGTTCAGAAGCAACAAGGAGCGGGCGACGACTGGGCGGCAGGGTCATGGCGACGGCACAGCCGACAAAGTTAGCAGCAAACAGATGAGTATGAACAAGGGACCACGGTTCAGCCAACAATACCCGGCGTAGATGCCGCCCGGCCAACACATCGTAGCGATGACGCATCAGCGGTCCAATCACGCGGATACCAGCAGCCTCAGCAGGGGAGGCGAATTTACCACGGCGCATCAAGCAGCAAATGGTCACGTCGTATTCATAACGCTGGACCAGGGCAATAGACTTGGTGATCAAGTCCACTTCGGCACCACCGACGGTCAAGCCATGAATAATATGCAGGATAGGCTGTTGAGACGATAGTTTCATACTTTTGTGTCCGCGTCAGTCACGTTCGAATGCACGTACTCGATCGGTTCAGCGGCCTTGGGCAAATTCTCTCCAAAGGACTCGCCATAAAAACTCCATAGGCCGGCGACAAAACCCACGGCCCTCAAATACTCGCCTAAAGCAATCAGCGCTATGGCGTACGGTGTCAGAATTACGGCGCGGCGAAAACCATAACGCTGCCCGAGCACCCTCAAGCGGAGTCCAATGCGCCGACGGCTCCAGAGAAAGATACCAAAGACCACGAGTGAAAAAAGGGCAATCACCCCGATCGACCAGACTGTCCAAATAGCAAACAAAGCCAGCCATAACGGAAGACTAGCATTGTTTACCAGTAACAGATAACGAACAAGACGAGCCGGGACGTTTGTGTCCGGTAGCTTGATCTGACGTATGATGTAGGGCGTAGCGGCGTAAAAGAAACCATTGTAGTAGCGTTCACGCAACCATCGCGAGGGCTTTTCAGGACGCTCATGGCGCACAACAGCGTGCGCCGTAGTGCGGGTAGCAAAGCAACGCTCAGCCTTGAGTAAAAAAGCGGTCTCGTCACCTCGCTGCCAAAAATTGGTAAAGAAACCGCCAACTTGCTCAAAAACCGTGCGGCGAAAAGCCATATTAGTGCCGATGACAAGAATACGCTCGCCCCGGGTACGATCAGGCCAGTAATAATGAATCCAATGCGCGAACTGGGCAAAAGGGACGTCGTCATTCAGAATGTTGATTTTGCCCCCAACTATGCCCACACAGGGATCATCTTCAAAGGCAGCTACCAGACCCGTCAACCAGCCAGGTGCAGCCAAAGCATCCCCATCAATGTAGGCGATGATCTCGCCCTGGGCCAGAGTCAGACCGACGTTGCGCGCGGCGGATAGTCCACCGTGACGCAACCGGACGTAGGTCGTGCGCGGCAGTTGGCCCCGCCGGGTGTCCACCCGGCGCCGTGCGATCTTGCCAGACGCGTCTACAGAACCATCATCCACCAAAATAATCTCGTAGCGATCAGGTGCATAGTCCTGCGTCAAGAGTGCCTGTATACATCGGTCCAGGTAT
>CBFDAD010000226.1:0-3699 GCA_965602705.1 uncultured bacterium | reverse complement strand
CGACCGTGTTGGTGATCACGTCGGCGTCGGGTGGCAAGTTCGTGGCCTGAACGCTAAAGGTTACTTCATCCAAGCTAAGTGCGGGCATCGTGTGAGACCAGGTGATGACGCCGTTTGCGAAACCTACATCGCCGACCAGCTTGTTTGGACCGTCAACGAGCGTGAAGCCATCCGGCAATGTGTCCGTGAATTGAGCACCGGGTACTGGATCTACGTCGTCGTTGGTTACCCTGATCGTAAAAGTCAGTATGTCGCCCGATTCGACGGTATCCGCGGAGACCTGCTTGTAGGTACCTGCGTTGTCCAGATTGCCCACATTTCCTACGACCTCTGTCGTCACCGAATCGGTGATCAGTTTGCCAGTGCCGGTGAACTGAACCGTGTTCTCGATCTCGGCGTAGGCGATGATTTCCGAGGTGATTTCAGCGGTAAAGGTAATCTGGTCCGTCTGAAGACCTGCCAGGGCATGGGAATAGGTGACGACACCATTTGCATGAACCAGGTTCCCCAGTAAAGCATTCCCAGAAATGTAGGACAACTCAGCAGGCAATGTATCCGTCATCCGGGCAGCTATTGACGTGGTGTTGGGATTGTGAACCGTAATCGTGTACAATAGCGTCTCGCCCGGCGCTGTTTCGGTTTTGTCCACCTGCTTGTCCACTTCCAAGTCGGCTGTGATCTCCCTCAATGGCTGGGCCACTACGGGATAACGGGAGAGTAACAGCGATAAGCCTAGCAGGAGGAACAACGCGAGGGCTCCTGCCATCAGTGATCTTGTCAGACGTTTTGCCAATTTTTCATTTTCCTTCATATTTGCCTCCTTTACTCCAGCGAACGTTACATCCGACCTTCATATCTCTTCATATCCACTCCCTTTTCTCAAGGTCAATGCACACCCAGGGCGCGCCCGACCTGTCCTGGCAAGTTTCACTCCAGAACCCGTCGAGGATGTCTGGAGTAAGAATTGATTGTACTATGGAGCATGGCTTTTGTCAAAACTGCGAAAGAGGCCGGGTCCGCCGTGACCAGCAAAGGCGCACCAGTGTCGTGGCGAGCAACACTATCACCGCAGCCATCATCCAGAAGGCGGGCCTGAAATCCTCTATCGGCCACTTGTAAAAGTCAGCGACGACAACGAGTAGACCGATCAGAAAATAGGGCACCCACAGGCGGTACCGTTTCAGTAATGGCGCCATCGTCAATGCCAACAAGGAAAAGTACCCGCCGTGTAGCTTGGGGGTCAGCATCAGCACCACAATTAACAAAATCGTCATATCCTCTAACACACCGTATCGTTTCCAGAGCACAAAACCGGATGCCAGGGCGACGCCGACGATAAAGAGCGCTGATAATAGCTTGATGTTGACGCTGTGCTCCTCACTATGAAACTTGTTCCACAGTGCTCCCAGACTAATGCCGCCAAACTTGAAGGGGTGCTCCGTGCGTTCTTGACCTGGGTTCCAGAACATCGCGTCGCTGCCCGCCAGGATCAAAAAGGGACCCAACGCCAGGGCAAAGACGACCGGGGGGATGATCAAGTATTTCCAATCCCAACTGTGTGCAAAAGCGACGGGGATGAGCAAAACGCCGGTGAGCTTGACGAGTATGGACGCGCCGATGGCGACGGCGGCTTTGAGGTGGCGGCGGTTGAGGACGAGTAACAGGGCCAGGCCGAAAAAGAAAGCCAGGATGGACTCGTCCTGCCGTCGCAGCACCGAGTTGCCAAAAGTGAGCGGGTTAAGCAGAAAACAGACGGCCGCCACAAAGCCCTCGGCCTTGCTTTCTGCCAGATGAAGCAACACGTAGGCGCCAAACAGGTTGAACAAGGAAAAGTAAAGCATAAAGGATAGGGTCGACCATGGATTCAGGTGGTCGAACAGCCCGGAAAGGAGCGCTGGCGGGATGAGCAGATAGTTGGTCAGGGGCGGGGTGGCGGTAAAGACGTCGCGATAAAGCAGCCCCCCGTTGACGATGGTCTCTGCGCGGGCGATCCAGGGGTCGGCAAAGCGAGGGTGCTCGGCGGTGCCGTAGTAGCCCCGCGGTGCGTGGTACCAGCGAGCGATCGCGAGATAAGCGACCAGCAGCACCAGGAATAACAATAACAATCGAATCTCATAGCTTTTCCAGAGTCGTTTCATCTCAGTTATCCTTATAGATGAAAATCGAGTATCCCACCTTGGCCGCCGGTTCCCGTTCCCGAAACCAGGCGTAAATCTCGTGATCGGGAAAGACGGACCCGACCAGGTTAGTGACACTGATGGCGTATACGCCGGGTTCCGGGTTGTTCCGGTCGAAAGGCGGGTCAGACCATAGGTCAAAGTAACTGGGGAAACCCACGCCAGGCAATGGATCGTGGGCGATGCCGTAGCGCTCCGGGTAGGCGCTGCCAAACCAGCTCAATTTGACCCGTTCAATCTGGTGATCGTCCATGTAGGCCTTTAGCCCCTTCAAGTCCTGGCCCCAGTCAATATTCGAGTCCACCAGCACCCGCCAGCCGTTGTCTGGCCCGCCCGCGACGGCGTTGAAAAAGGCCAAAAAGTGGGGGTAGATGCACAAGGTGTTTAGAGCCAGCCACACGACCAGGATTGAGGGTAGAGCGTGAGGCGTGAAACGTGAAACGTGAGGCGTGAAACGTGAAACGTGAGGCGTGAGGGGTGGGGCGGCGTTTATCTCTTGCGCTGCAAAGACGGCTAGAAACGGGAGGATGGGTAATAGATGGCGGTAGCCAATGTTCAGGTTGCTGCTCAGTGTGGTTAGAAAGTAGAGCGCAGGGGGCAGCAGCAGGAACAGCGCCGCGTGACCCGGACGGCGCGACGGACGCCTGGACCTGGCGCGCCAGAAACCCAGGGACCAGAGGGCCAGGGTGGGCAGAGGTGTCTTGACCAGCAGGGCGATGGGAAAGTAGTACCACCAGCCCTGGTCGTTGATCTCCCCCAGGAGATAGTTGGGGCTTTTGCTGGCGGATTTGGTCAGGATGGCGCGCACGCCCCGCACATAGGTCGGTGCGGGCAGGGTAACGCCGCCCGGATCCAGCGGGCCGGTCTCGAAGCCGTACAGCGCCCACACGGTGAACAAGGCCAGCCCAGCGATGACCGCCAGCCCGACCGCGCGCCTCAGGGCGCGTCGTAGGCGCTCAGGCCCGGTGGCCAATGCATCCGCGATCAAGGTTAGGGCCAGGAACGGTCCAAAGAGGGCCGTGGACATCTTGGCGCTGAAGGCCAGTCCCAGAGCCACGCCGGCCATCACCAGGCGCGATCTACCGGGCGACCGGGTGTAACGCCACAGAGCGTAGGCGGCCAGAAACACGAAAAACGTCCCGCCCAGGTCGGTGGTAGACAGGCGGGCGTGGGCCAGGAGGTTGGGGTCGAGGGCCACCAGGGCCAGCGCCAGGGCTCCCGCTCGCGTCCCGCCCAGAGCCGACGCCCAGCGAAACGCCAGCGCCGCCAGCAGCAACCCCAATCCCATGATGGGCAGGCGCGCCAGGAAGACGATCTGCTCGAAATTACCGTTTTCGCGCCACAGGAAATTGTCGGCGAAATGGTACCACTCGCCGGCCTCCCACCACATGTCCAAAGGCAGTCTCAGGTCGAGCAGGAGATGGGCCGGCAGCGCCGAGAGTGTGTTGACCAGCGGTGGATGTTCCAGACTCAGCCGTGGGTCGCCGGTGCCCAGGAAGGCCGCCCCTCGGGCGATGTGGTT
>CBFDAD010000225.1:0-3714 GCA_965602705.1 uncultured bacterium | reverse complement strand
GCGCGACGGTGACGCTGGATAAACAAACCCAGCGCGGGGACCACGTGATCGCCCGCTGGGACGGCGCACCAGCGCACAAACAGGTCCTGATTCTATGCCACATGGACACCGTCTGGCCGCTGGGCACACTGGCCGACCGACCGCCGCGCACCGAGCACGGGCGACTCTACGGCCCCGGCAGTTATGACATGAAGGGCGGCATCGTCATCACCCTGGCTGCGCTGCGCGGTCTGCGTGCGTTGAGGTTGTGGCCCGAACGTCCGATCACAATCCTGTTCACCTCCGACGAAGAGCTCGGCAGCCGCACCTCCCGCGCCTTGATCGAGGACGAGGCGCGCCGGAGTGACCTGGTGCTCGTGATGGAGCCCGCCCTGGCCAGCGGCGCCGTCAAGACCAGCCGCAAGGGCACCGGCCTGTTCGTGGTGACGGCGACCGGCGTAGCCGCTCACGCCGGTGCGGCCCACGACGAGGGTGTCAACGCCATCGAAGAGCTGGCGCACCAGATCCTGGCTCTGCAGCGTATGACCGATTATGAGCGCGGCACCACGGTCAGCGTGGGCCGGGTGCAAGGGGGCGGACGGAGCAACGTGGTGCCCGATCGAGCCAGGGCATGGGTGGACCTGCGCGTCGCAACACCTGAAGAGGGACAGCGCATGCTAGAGCGCATCTCCAACCTCAAACCCCACCTGCCTGGCGCCGCGGTCCAGGTTCAAGGTCAATTGAGCCGTCCCCCTATGCCGCGGGACGAACTGATGGTGCAGACCTTTCAGCGAGCAGCGGCCATCGCCGCCGAGATTGGCCTGACCTTGATTGAAGGGACGTCTGGCGGCGCCAGCGACGGCAACTTTAGCGCTGCCCTCGGCATCCCCACGCTCGATGGTTTGGGATGCGTCGGCGACGGCGGCCACGCGCTTCACGAACACGTGGTCATCAGCAGCCTGCCAGAGCGTTCAGCGCTGTTGGCCGCGCTGTTGACGCAATGGTAAGGGACGTTGATGCGCTCAGATATACAACCCTTGTGGGTCAATCTCCTCGCGCAGAGTCCGCAACTCCTGCTCCGTGGGTGGGTCCAGGTTTGGCACCTCGCCGCGTATGATCAATTCAAAGCCAGTGCTGTCTACCACCTGCTCCATTGTCACGCCGGGGTTCAATGCCTCCAGCGTCATATGCAAAGTCCCGCCTTCCCTATCATAACCCATCAACGCCAGCGAACTGACCACGTAAATCGGGCCGCTGCCGCGCGGCAAACCAGCCCGCTCGCGCCCGCCGGGGCCATCCAGGTAGCCGGGCGTCGTGATAAAATCCACCTGCGGCACAAAGCGACGCCGGTCGTGGCGCATGATGGCGATGGTCTCCCAGCACAGGGAGCCAACGTCGTTGCCTCCGCCACTGCCCGGTAAACGCACCTTGGGCGGGTGATGTTGCGCGCCAATGATGGTGCTGTTCAGGTTGCCATAGGGATCAATCTGCGCGCCGCCCAGAAAGCCATAGTCCACAAAACCTCGCTGGGCCGTCTCCATGATGTCGCAGATGCCCGAGGCGGATAGCGCCTTGTGAAAGGTGCGCGCCTCACCCACGGCCCTGGGCAGATCCTCCAGTATGGCCCCCATACCACCGAACTCAAAGATCGGCATGATGTTGGGCGTGTGGACCCGCTGAGCCAGGCTGGCGGCCAGCATGGGAATACCGGTGCCAATAAAGCAGGTCGTCTCGTCTCTGAACAGGCGAGCGGCCGTGCAGATCATCATCTCTGTCAAGTTATAGTCCAGGGTCCCGCTCATCAGCGCACCTCCCGCATTTCGACAACCCGCTCAAGCCGTTCCTGGCCGATCAAGTTCAAATACTCCTGGTGGTTTTGGACACCATAAACGTACTTGTCCAGAAAAGCTCTAGACCCCTCTTCCGTCTTGCTGGCCTCGACCCACTCGCGCAGCATCTCCTCGTCGCGACAGTAAAGATAGGGCATCTCGCCAGCGTAGGAACCAAAGGGAGCGTGAACGACCGCATCGACCAGAAAATAAGGGATCACCGTCCGATCCGGATAAGCACGGATTTCGTCGGTCTCAATGATCTCTTCAGCGCTGATGATCAGCCGTTTACAGGCGCGTGCCATCTCCACCGCGAAGCCACTGATCCCATCAATCTGGCAGTTGCCATACTTGTCGGCCCGGTGAACGTGGATCAGGCCCACGTCAAGGATGAGTGCTGGCAGCAGACAAACCGTCTGTCCAGTAAAGGGGCACTCTACCGCTTTGGCTGCGCTGTACTTGAAGGTGTCAGTGCCCAACATGACCCGGGCCGGCAAAAAGGGAATCCCCATCGCCGCGGCTTTGAAACGCCAGGTAATGCCGGCGTTGCTCCACTCGACCACTTTCTCGACCCGGCCGCTCTCCACCTCTCGCCGCAGTGGAGCCGACACGCCATACACCTCCTGACCGATGTAGGTGATGTCCAGCGTCTTGACGATGCCCGCCATCAGCCACAGGTCCAGCTCCGATACCCCCTGTCCCGCCACGCGCAGGTCTTTGCGCCCCTGGCGAATCACCTCCCGCGTCAACGACATCGGGGCACGACAGGTGCCGTACAGCTCGGTACCGATGTAACAGCCGTCGTAGACGAAACGCTCGACCGCTTCGATCTCAGTCATGCGCTTGTCCGCCAGTTTGCGACTCTTTGCAGTCCGGTTCCACTCCCGGAACGCTTCCACATCCGGCGGCTGAATCAGCTCGCCGACCCCTGATTCGATCACGTGCATCCTGCCACCTCCTTGTTCACTCCGTATCTGAAACCCGTTGTCCCAGCGTGGGCGAATGGCCCTCTATCATTATAGCTCAACACTGGCTCCTACACAAAAAAAGGTTTACAACTTGCCTGCAACCCGCTTGCGGTTTTTGCGTATTGATAATCAGAAGACATAACTCGGAGTCCACGCGCGACGGGACCCGATGCACCGCTTTGAAGCGTAGCGAGATTAGAGGAGGAAGTATGGAGAAAAAACTTTATCGTAGCCAGAGCGATCGTATGATCGCGGGTGTCTGCGGCGGCCTGGGCGAATACCTGAGCACAGATCCGGTTTGGATCCGCCTGTTTTTCGTCTTGCTGCTGTTTGCCACTGGCTTTGGCTTTTGGGTGTACATCATCTTGTGGATCATCATCCCCCAAGAAGGACAGCCGGCGACCACGTCCGGCGATACGGTCCAGGCCAACGTCCAGGAGATGGCTGACCGCGCCCGCGAGTTGGGCCAGGGCATCCAGCGCGGACTGCGAGGCGACCGCACCCCGTCTGATAGCGGTCCCACATCCGGCACCATCTTGGTCGGCATAGCCTTCATCCTACTGGGCGCTATGTTGATGCTGAACCGGCTCAATCTGTTTTGGTGGCTGCGCTGGGATGTGATGTGGCCGGTGTTGCTGATCGTGCTGGGTGGCGCGCTGCTGTTCTCACGGACAAGGAGGTAAGACATGACAGAACACAAACGCAAAGGCGGGAGCTTGGTTTTCCCTATTATCCTGATCGTACTGGGCGTGCTCTTTCTGCTGGATAATCTCAACATCACGTCAGGCATCGATTGGCGCACCATCTGGAAGCTTTGGCCGGTCATCCTGATCGCTTTGGGCCTGGAGGTGCTCCTGGGCCGGCGCGTCTCATTCGGCGCGGTCCTGCTGGTGGTGATTATCGTCATTATCGCCGGCGGTGCCCTCTGGTGGTCGTTT
>CBFDAD010000224.1:0-3721 GCA_965602705.1 uncultured bacterium | reverse complement strand
GACGATGAAGATCACGTCGGTGCGCCACTGGGTCTCGTCGGGCCGCTGATCGCTGCCCAGCAAGACGATGTTGATGGCGTTGTCGGAAATGGGGACACGGGTCACTGGCGTCGGAATGGCTTCGAGGCCGATCGCGTCGGCTGGCACCGGCGTAGTGGTGGCTGAAGAGACGTGTTGCACCTGGGCCAGGGTTGCTGTAGCGGTGGCGACTGGCTCCGTGGGCGTAGGGGTCGCCGGGACGGCGGTCGGCGGGACGGCAGTGGGCGAGGGTTGTGTGGGCGTATGCGTCGCCGGCAATGGGGTAGGAGAAGGGGCGCGTTCTGTTAGAGTCACCGCGCTCGGGGACGCCGTGGCCGTGGGGTTGACCGCAAAGGCTATGGCGCCCGGCGGGGCGGTGGCCTCGTATTCGATGACCCCTCCTGGCTCCACCAACGAAAAGGCGACCACCAGCACCCAGCTAAAGATGGCCAGGGTGCCCAGCGAGCCGGCCAATCGGCCCATTTTATTCAGCCAGTTGGGTTTGACCTGCGTGGCAGGGTGAAGGAGAGGCTGTTTAGTTGCCACTGTGGACTGGGGCAACAGAACGTCCGAGAACAGTTTTTCGAGGTGCTCTTCAAGTAACGCGTCTTGTTCCACTGTGTCAGCGATCCAATCTATGTTAGGTGTGGAGTACTGAGACTATTATAGAATGATGGACCGCTGAACTGGATTACAATTTGGTTTCAGTTTGATTGCAGCGCGGGCGTGGATCGGGGGAGGGGCAGGATCACAATCTCTCCAAACATGCGCCCCTGCCGTGCTTGGATCTTGCGCTGTTTGATGAGTTCTAACAAAGCCAGCAAGGTGACAGCGATCTCCTGGCGGGAGTAGGTGGCCGTCAGCAGTCCGGTGAAGCTGATCTGCGGTTGTCGGGCCAGCGTGTTGGAGATGAGTTCGATCTGGTCTTTGATGGTGATGTTAAAGGGTGCGACGATGTTACTCACGGGAGGTTCAGAGGCGCGCGCCTGCATGGCCCGGCGTGCCGCCACGAGTAGTGCATCCAGGGACACAGGCTCCAGGTGCTTGATCCCGGTTTCAATACGGGGGGCGGGCGCCAGCCGCACGTAGCTCCGCTGACCTTGGCGGTGTCGCTCCGCCAGGTCTTGCGCCGCCTTTTTGAACTGTTTATAGGCCAAGAGTTGGCGAATCAGCTCTTCGCCGGCGTCCTCTTCCCCTTCGGACGTTGGTGTGGGAGGGCGGGGCAAGAGCATCTGCGACTTGATCAGTATCAGCCGGGCGGCCACGACGACGAAATCGGCCAGGTCATCTACTTGAAGCTCTTCCAGAGCGGTCAGGTATTCCAGGTATTGGTCGGTCACACGGGCGAGTGAGACGCGGATGATGTCCAGCTCTTCCCGCTCGATCAGGTGGAGCAGCAGGTCCAGGGGACCTTCAAAGACAGCCAGGCGTACCCGATAGCCGGTTCTTTGGCCGGGGGCAGCGATGGGAAGCTCAGGCATAAGCGGTCAGCAGGATGGGCAGGCCCCTGGACGTCGCCTCTCCGCTCGAGCAGCCAAGGACCAGAGCCAAAATAACGATGATTAGGATGACGATGGCCGCGCCTATGAGCGCGTAGCGTATCAGCATCTGTTCCTGTCGCCGCTGTTCGGCCTGTTCTGCGGCTATGGCCCGCTGTCGCTCGTGCTCCCGTATCCACATGTCTTCCAGGCGGCGTTCGCTCGCTAGCTCTTCTTGTTCCTTGATCTCTTTTGCCTCTTGCATCTGCTGCTCCAGGCGACCGCTTGTTTCTTCCTGGATACGTCCAAGCAGGGAGTCCAGCAGATCGGGATCTGAATCCGGCATCGTTCCTCACTCCTAACGCGGTTTGGGTCTCAGAAGCGCATAGGTGAACCCGTTCATCTCTACGTGATCCACCACGTCATAGTTTTGGCCGATGGCGTCCAGCACTGGGGGAGGGTAAAACTGGGCGCGAAATATGATCAGGCCAAAGCTTTGCTCGTAGATCATGTGCACCATCTCGGTGACGTCAAGTTTACTCATATTCCACAGATTGTAAAGTTGCGTGGGATTCGTGACGACGGTGTCCTGGTCAGCCCAGATGGTGAACATGGCTTCTTCACTCCAGGTGGGGCCGTCGGCGCGACTCGCACGCACCCAATCTACGATCTGCCAACCAGCCGCCGCGTCGGCAGCCGTGGGGAGATGGCCTAATTGCGTGTAACCCATCGAGTCATAGTAATCCTGGCGGAAGCGGTGCGGGGACTCGGCCGGGATGTTGAGCAGGCGGGCGACCGGGCGGGTCAGCGGGTGATCCAGGGGCAGGTGCAGGTTGAGCTTGGCCTGGTAGAGAAAGAGCAGCGGGACGGCCGCGCCCAGCGCCAAATTAGCCCAGCGCCAGCGTTTCTGTCCCAGCGGGCTGAGCGACGGCTGGGCAGCGCGTCCCGCCACCCAGCGCCGCAGCAATCCCAGGCCGATCCCAGCGCACAGGCAGGCCGCTACGATGGAAGTAATAAAGTAGCCGGGTCCGGCCCCCCATTTGCCGCTGAGCGCGCCCTTGGCCGTGGCGATCACAAAGTAAAGGCCATAGATGCTGATGCGATCCAGGTAGAGCGTCCACAGTGCATAAGCGGCCGCCAGCAGGATGATGACGGTGTAGAGCCGGAACCATTGCTTGTACAACGCTTGCGTCTGGCCGGGCATAAAGGGGTTGGCGTTAGCGGTGATGGCGTTGAACCACCATTGGCCGTCGGTGGCCAGGTTGAGGAGCACAAAGATGCCCCCAACGAGGGCGACAAAGCCGGCTCCATAGATCAGGGCTTGTTTTGGGCGTCGCAGGAAAAAGAACAAAAACGCCGCGGCGACGGCGTCAAAGGCTAGCTGCTTGGTATAACCCGCGGCCAATAGAAAGAGCAATCCCAGCCATAGATTGCGCCGGCCGTGTTTTTCGTCTTCGAGGCGCGCCACGCAGGCGATTCCCAATAGGCCGAACATCACCATCGTCATATGCAGGCGGCACAGCGGCCCGATTTGATAGACGATGTTGGCGGCAAAAAAGGCCAGTCCCGAGAGCGCTGCAATACCCCGGTCGCGTGTCTCCCGATAGACGATCCAAAAGATTGTCCCGCCGATGACCAGCGTCGTCGCGAACGAAAAGACCCGTCCCACCCACAACTTGGGGCCAAAGAGTTTCACCAACGGGGCCAGCAGCAGCGGAAACAGCGGCGCATAGTTGGAAGAGTAGAAAGGAAAAGTCTCGTTGTCCAGGTAAATCCATTGCCCTCGGCCAAAAAGCACTGCGTCCCACAGTTCGAATCCTTCGCCCTGGTCGTAGTCAAAGGGAAAACGAAACAAGGCCACGCCGTAGATTAGATAGACCAGGAATAGAAAAAGCAGGGCGGCGAAGACCAGGAGCAGCAACCCCTGGTTTACGCGCCCGGTTAGCAGTTCCAGCGCTGGGTTGATTCGTGAATGGGTGGGTTTGGACAAAATCGAATCCTTGTGCGGAACACTCACCTGACCAGCTCTCCTACGCGGGTCTGTCTCCCAGGGGGATCAAGCTCAGACCGATGAGCGATAGCGCCGCGCCGACGACGATGGCGACCTGCTGCGCCGGGCCCAGGCCGCCCCATTTTCCGGCGCCGACCAGGTCCACGGCCAGTGTGGCGCCGGCTATCGCCAGGCCAAGCAGCGTCAGCGCGATACCTACCATGCGTTTGGTGAT
>CBFDAD010000223.1:0-3731 GCA_965602705.1 uncultured bacterium | reverse complement strand
CGTGCTCCGGCTTATCTCGCGGGTGCGCGTCGCGCGCTCAGAGGAGAGCCACCTGGAGGACATGGCCGACGATGCGATGCTGGCTGACCTGGATGAAAACGATCCCCGCAGTATCGGGCGCTGGATGCGCAAGATGAGCCAAGAGATGGGGGAAAACCTCGGCCCCGAGTTTGATGAGATCGTCGGCCGGCTGGAAGCAGGCGAAGATCCTGAAGAGATTGAAAAATCCATGCCCGAACTTGGCGACGTGGGCGGCTCGGATTTCGTCGGCGGCAGCGAATTCTAGGCCTTAGCTTTAAAGGTCTTTGGAACCTTTTTCCTCTCTAGCACGCTTGTGACGGCCTCTCGTATCTCCCTTTGAATTTCCTCAATTGAGCGAACGGCATCAAGGACGAGCCAGCGGTCGGGTTCGGCGGCGGCCAGCGCCAGGTAACCCTGGCGCACGCGCCGGTGAAATTCAACCGGCTCCTGGTCCAGCCGGTTCCACTCTCCCTCACCCAGCGCCAAAGCACGCTGCTTGCGATTCAGACCCTCTTCCACCGGACAGTCCAGGTAGATGGTCAAGTCGGGCCTCAGGCCGCCAGTGGCAAAGGTGGTGATTTGCCGCAGCGCCGCCAGATCAAGGCCCCGGCCGTAGCCCTGGTAGGCGATGGTGCTATCGGCGTAGCGGTCACAAAGGACGACGGTTCCTCGGACCAGCGCCGGTCGAATTAACTGGCCCACCAGTTGCGCCCGCGAGGCGGAGTAAAGCAAGATCTCAGCCTCGGACACCATCGCCGTGTTGGTCACATTATGCAGCACGCTGCGCACCTGGTCGCCGATGCAAGTGCCGCCCGGCTCTCGCGTCGTCAGCACCTCAAAACCGTCAGCCTGCAGATAGTCGGCCAACAGCTCAATCTGGGTGGTTTTGCCGCTGCCGTCGGGGCCTTCGAAGGTGATAAAGATGCCCATAGCTGGCCTTTGTCACTCCCGATAGATTCTCACCCGTCGCCGGGGTTCTTTGCCGTAGCTGTGCGAAATCAAATTAAACTGACGCACCAACTCGTGTTGCCGACGCCGGACGTAAGCGTTCTGCGGATTCAAGTCAATGGAGCGGGTGCCGGCTTGCACACGCCGAATCGCGTCCTGGGCTTCGCGCAAGGCAATGGCTACCGGGTCCAACTCGGCGTTAGACAAGCCAAACAGATCTATCAAGGCGCTCTCCATCTTACCGATGGTATTGCTGCGCAGGACGTGAATGGGCATCCCCTTCTGCTCGGCATCGACGATGACCTGGGGGCGGCGCCGGTAGTAGCTACGAGCGGTGATGAGCACGCCGGCCTCCTCCAGATTATCCACAATGACCACCGGCAAACGCATTCGGCGTGCTGCTTGCCGTAGCCGATTGCGGGCGATGCCGAAAGGATAAACGTGCAGCGTCGTCAACGAGCCGCGCAGGTCTGCTGGCGCCACAAAGTGATTGGTGTCGGCGGACAATTCCGGCGCAGGCCGTGCCACCAGCGACGGTTGCAAAGTTTCAACCTGGGTCTGTCCCGATTCGTCGTGATAGCGCAGCTCGGCCTCGGGCGCTTTGCCCCGCAGTAGCGCGTCTACAGATACAGCGACGCTATGGTGTACTTTCAAGCGTTGCCGGTCTTGAATCTCAACCAGCACGTCAAAAGTGGGTGGGGCGCGTCGCTCCAACACCGTTTTCTGGGTACCACGACGGCGCGCCTCATCGTCGCTCAAGGTCACGCTCTCGATGCCACCGATCAAGTCAGATAGCGTAGGGTTGAGCATCAGGTTATCGAGGGTGTTGCCATGAGCAGTGCCGATCAGTTGTACACCCCGCTCAGCGATGGTGCGCGCGGCCGCGGCCTCCAGTTCGCGTCCAATCTCGTCGATGACGATGGTCTCCGGGTTGTGGTTCTCCACTGCCTCGATCATCACCTCGTGCTGGAGGGTCGGCGTGGCCACCTGCATCCTTCGGGCACGTCCGACGGCCGGATGCGGCACGTCGCCATCACCGCCGATTTCGTTTGAGGTGTCCACGACGATGACTCTTTTCTTTTCAGCGAGGACGCGGGCCGCCTCACGCAGCATGGTCGTCTTGCCTACGCCAGGCCGGCCCAAAAGCAGCACGCTCTGATCACTCTCGACGATATCCTGGATGATGTCAATCGTGCCATACACGGCTCGACCGACGCGGCAGGTGAGACCAATCACGTCGCCGCGCCGATTGCGAATCGCCGCGATACGGTGCAACGTCCGTTCGATACCGGCTCGGTTGTCAGCGTCGAACTCGCTGGTGCGGGCCTCGACGTAGTCGATATCCGCTTTGACCACGGGGGTTTCGCTGAGGATCAGTTCGCCGTCGGTGTAGCGAGCGGCGGGCCGCCGGCCCAGATCGAGTATAACCTCCAACAAGTCATCGTCCCGGCCGGCAGCTCGCACGGCTGACTCGATGTCCGGCGGCAGCACAGCCAGGAGCGCATCCAAATCATTTGTAATGTTGTTTTTCATGCCCTTCGTTAATCAACTCCAAGTCATTCGCCGTCAATTCTTGCAGAATCCCCTAGCCTGGCGTGGGCAAAAGGGGTCGTCACTTCGGCCCGCCCTTCCACCAAAGGTAGCCGTTGCCACTCGGGGGTCCTCACACGCGCCACGGTGTGTTTGACCAGCAACACTGTGCGGGCCAGCGGTTCAAAGCCACTGGTCTCCAACGGCGCGTGCAGCCAGCTCTCGTAACGACGCACGCGACAGTAGATCGCCCTGGCGCTGCTGCCGGCCAGGGTTGCCAGTCCGTGGCGAATCAGCGCCTCCACGCACGCGTCGGCTTTGGGGTGCAACAGCAGACGCATGGCGTTCCCCACCCGTCCCCGTCGCGTCGCCACGCAGGCGATGATCTCCCCACCCTGCTCTAACACCAACCGGTGCGGCCAACGAGACGCGTTGAGGACGTCGTCAATCGGCGCCTCAATCTGCTGCACCAATTGGGGGACGGTGTTCGCGTACAGCAACCGCACACCCCAATTGTCCTTCGATTGCCAGAGGCGCAGGCCGGGCAGCGGCGGCAGGTCGTCGTGGGTCACCGCGGACGACGCCAGACGGAACAACATCTGGCGCGTGAACACGCCAAACCCTATCCGCTGCAACAATTCCACCTCCGGTCCATCGTGACTGGCCTCGGCGACGATGTGGTGCGTCTTCCGAGCGCCTACGATAGCCGTCAGTTGATTCAGTAGATTCACCCACCGCTCAGCATACTCGTCGTTCGCCGGTGCGGGAGCCAGATAGGTCAGATGCACCCGTTTGCTCTCTTTGCCACGCACATACTGGGCAAAGGCGACCTGCCCGGACATGACCAGGGTTCGACGGCCACCGGTGCCCAACAGCAGATAGGCACGCAGTGCATCGCGCAAAGGGAACACGCCGTCCACGTGCGCGCGCTCATAGTTCAACACCAGACCCTGCGTCTGTAGTCGCTGCACCAATAAAGTGTCACGCCAGTCGAAAGGGCGAACTTTGAATGCGTTATCCATCCAATCTCCAATACGGCTCTCGCACGAGCGGTAAAAGTATTGTACACTGGTTCGTAGAGCGGGGCAAGGAGAGAATAGGTCCATACCCCAAAGCCAGGTCATCGTCGTGAATCGTTTTTGCGTGATCTCCCTGTAGAGTGTTGTCGGCTCACCGCATCCCAGTCGTGCTGCGTTGCTCGCGCCGGATAGCCATATACGGCGCTCTGGTCG
>CBFDAD010000222.1:0-3743 GCA_965602705.1 uncultured bacterium | reverse complement strand
TTCAGAAAGGTCCCAAAGCGTTCCACCGCCTCGTTCAGCCATTTATCCAGCTCGCGTTGATTCATCACCTGCTTGCCCACCACGTAGCTGCCTTGGCTGACGTGACGAATCACCTCAACCAAATGATCCGGCGAGACGTCTTTGGGATAATAAGCCGACGCACCAGTGCGAATCGCGTGATAGATCTGCTCATCGTCATCATAGGCGGTCAGTATGACAACGTTGATGTGGGGTTGCTCGCTCTTGATCTTACGTGTGGCCTGCAGGCCGTTCAGGAGGGGAATATTGATGTCCATAATGACCACGTCGGGCTGAAGAGACTCGACAACCGCCAGTGCCTGTGCGCCGTCCTCTGCCTCGCCGATCACCTCGAGGTCTTCCACTACCGACAAGACGTTCCGCAACCCTTCGCGGAAGAAAGGATGGTCATCCACGATGACCACTCTGATTTTCTTCATCTCCTCAAATCCCTTGTCTGGTAGAAATGCTACCAAAAAACCCTGAATTAGTATACCATAGACCGTCTTGCACTGACAAGACTCTGCTAAACGTCACATGGGAATCCGTGCTAATAGCCAAGTTTGAGCGATTGTTAACGACCCACCACCAACGAACCACGAACTGTGCGTGCCCTTTTACTGGGACGAAATGCGTAGTTTCTGACCCGCGTACAGCGGCGCGCCAGGAGACAATTGATTAAACTCCATGATCTCACGATAGCGCATCTGATCGCCATAGAATTTTCCAGCGATACCGGCCCAGGTGTCGCCAGGCTGGACGATGTATTCGATGAATGTTGGTTGGCCCGCATCCCAACGCTTAACCTCGTCCACAAAAGCGCCAAGAACAGCAGACTCGTCAGCCATAGCATCTATTTTGCCTTCGCCGACCCACTTTTCCTTCAAGCGTCGCACCAGATCGGCATCCACGGTCTGAACAGCCCCTTCTCCCAGCACGATCGGCAGCTCTGGCGGCGCAGGCGCTGCCTCCCCGGCCCCCATAGGAATGCGCAGCCTTTGATTGACGTACAATGGTGCGCCCGGGTTCAGGTTGTTAAAGGTTAGGATTTCGAGGTAGCGAGTCTGATTGCCGTAGAACTTGCCGGCAATACCAGTCCAGGTATCCCCCGGCTGGACGACGTACTCAATCACCTCGATTGTGTCACCGGCTCCCACGTCCGAGCCCTCGTCGTCGGCCTTGACCCGCGTGGGTATTATCACTGCATTGTTGGGGTTAAGTACCCCGGGCGTACGCACGTTGCTCCAGGCCAGATTGAACAGCACCTCACTCCAGCTTTTCTTGCGCCCCTCTTCCCGGCGCGGCGGCCAATAATTAGGATCGTTGATGTAAATATCGCCGTCGCCGTAGCCAACGACAACCACAAAGTGAGGTCCGGTAAAGGCATCCTGCGTGGATACACCCGGCTCGATCTGCGACCAGGCGCTATATTTGACCAGAGCGATAGCCGGTTTCCCCTCGTCAATCCAACTTTTCAGGTCATTCAGCCTATGGTTCTCGCTATACTCGAATGGTACGTCATAGGTACTCGCGACCCTCTGCAATTGGCCGAACCCGATATATTTGCCCGGCTCAGTGCCGGTGGCCCTGTACAGCTCATTAATGCTGGCTTGTTTACCGTAATAACCCAGCACCATCGCCAAGCAAGCCGGGCCACAGTCGGTAGTACTCTTGTTCGCATCAGCATCCCACTGAGAACGGTAGGGAACATCCAAAACCTTGGCCATTTAGGTACCTCCCCTAGCGCAAAGCTTTCGAGAAACAGCCATTACTGTTTATTCCGCCAATCCTGCTTGCTCCAGCTTCTCTACCACCTGCTCTACGACCTGTTCTAGGTGCTCCACCCGTTTGCGCAGGTCTCTGAGCTCGTGCAAGTGAATCTCGGCGCTGGCGACCGCAGCCGCCAAGTCAGGGTCAAAGCCAGCCTCAAGATAAGACTGCAGACGGACCTGCGCCTCCAATTCGTCCATGTTCTGGTCAAGCCAGGCAAGCTGTAATTTCATTAGCTCTGATAACATCAATTTCAGGTATCTCCTTGTATAAATTCTCCGAGCGACGCGTCCTCAAACTAAAGCGGCTCATACCCGCATTTTGTCACACATTGGTCAGTTTGACAAGTCTCGCTACAACACCCACGTTTACCGGCTGCCCCGTGATATAAACCTGGCCCCCGTGTTCGCAGGACCAAGTATAGTCCTACACCGTTGGGGGCGCAACATATTTGCGGCGCAATTCGGACAGGTTCGCGCCGCGTAAGCTCAATCGGTCCACTTCGGTGAGTCCCAATCCTACCCAGGCCATAAAGGCCAAATGTTCGATCTCACCCGGATCAAAGCCCATCAAGCGGGCACCAGTCGCATCGACAGCCACGCCGTCACGCCCCATAACCAACACACCGCTGGGCACAGGGTCGCCGAACAATGGACCATCCCCTTCCATACCCACGACGCCGTATACAATGGCAAAGTCAAAGGGAAACGACGCATATAGAGCAGCAATAGAGCCAGATACGCCATTCTGATGCAGCAGGTTCTTGGGCCAACCGTACTTGACGCCCGGCACCACGCCAAACATGTTTTTGAGACTCAAGCTCACACCGGCCCAGTGATGCGTCTTCATCTTGGGCACGGAAATCACCACATCCGCCTCGATAAAGGTGCGAGGCAGATAGAAATGTTGTGCCAGCCGCATGAATTCTCTCCGCACCGGCTGACGCAAGATATCGTCGTGGTTAAGATCTACATACGGCACGTTCAAGTCAGCGAGCACGCCCCCGAGCCCGATGCCTTCAATGATAGGCGTAGGGTCCTTGCGAAAAGGCGGGCCATCCGCGACGGTGATCTGGCGCGCGCCGCGCTGGCGCAGCAGGAGAACCAGAGCCTGGATCAGGCGCACATCGGCGGTGGTGGGCCGGCCGGCGATATGGTCCACCAGGTTGGGTTTGATCAGCACCGATCGCCCACGCACATCGGGGCCTTCAGCCAGGTCCCAGCCCTCTTCCAGGCGAGACAACAACAGTTGTTGGTCATAGTCCGGACAGGCAACAATGGCCACGACTGAGCGAGAACCCAGGTAACGCCGCTGCCAGCCCTGCACGACCCAGCCTAGCCACGTGGGAATGTCCACGGGATGTGCGATGCGATCCAACGCTACGACACCCCCACCGATACCGGTCAGCAGAGCGAGCCGTAGGAAGGCCCTACGCGACAGCCACTTTTTGTTCGGCGCAGGTTTTGCGGGGGCAGGTTCTGTCATCACCTTACCCTCCAAAGAGAAAAGGAGGTGCTGGCTCCTGCAAGGCAAGCAGAGCACTGGCGGTGGAATAGGGGCTGTTCTCCCATCCACCATCCTCGGACTGTCGCTTTAACAACTGCTCTCGCAGAGATGCATAATCGGCCTGCCAGGCGCGTAACGCAATGATCCCCCAAGCCAGGCTGCTGGCCGCCACCTCTGCGGTCAACAATTCGCGCGTGACCTCCAGCCCCCCAGTGACCATCGGATCCTCAATTTTGCCGCCTCCAGAGCGTAGGGCCAGCAGCGTCAAGACCGTGTGATAGAGAGTGGATGGCATCTGCTTCCCAAAATTGAACGGGGCGCCGACGTTCCAGCCCCCATCTGAACATACCCGATCACGCAGCAAAGCAAACCCTTCACTCACACGCGGGTGATCGCTGACGCCAGCAGCAAGCAAGACTATCACACTCAGTGCCGTCGGTTCAGTCCAA
>CBFDAD010000221.1:0-3747 GCA_965602705.1 uncultured bacterium | reverse complement strand
GGTCGTGGGTTGGATGGCCCAATTGGGCCGAAAGGGCATTGACTTCGGCCGGTGACAATGTATGTTCATAACGTTCGGCCCGGTCGTGCCATTCAGCCTCGGCAAAGCCTGTCTCGTAAGCCAAGTAGCGCTCCCACAAGCGATGGGCGCGAATGATGTGCAAGGCATAATCTCGCCCAGTGGGCGTGAGACAGAACTTGCCCTCTTTCATCTGCAGCAGGTCGTGTTCGGCCATTCGGGTCAAGATATCGGCGACTTGATTAACCGTGATGTTGAGCGCCCCAGCAGTGCTCTCAAGCGTCGGGCAGCGACCTTTGATCTCACATTTGTAAATGTGCTTGAGCGCGTCCTCGGTCAGAACGCGTTCGTTCATCTGCCGTGCTCGTTGCCAGCGCTCAAAGAGACCGCGCTCAGGCCAGAAAATCAACATGCCGAGGGCGGTGATGAGGGCTGCCCCGATTAGGGTAATGAGTGGATCAGGCATAGTTCTAATCTCCTAAAATACTGTTACGCTCTGTTGCTTACGATACACATATTTGAGATACGATTTAGATAAGGGTGATATAAAATTTAGTATTATCTAAATTCATTCTGTATTATATCTCTTTTGGTGAATTTGTCAAGAAACTCTCAATTCTCAGCCGATCCAAAAACACTCTGAAGGGACCCAGCGCCGCGCAGCTTTGCTGGGTCCGGCGGGAACGGGGGGGCAGTGACTCGGTCAGGTTTACGTCTGCGAGGAGTGCGGCCTTGAATTGCAGGTCGTGAAGGAGTGCGAGGAGTGCGGTACCTCTGTCGAGACGTGCGAGTGTGCAGAACCCTGCAGATTTGAGTGCTGCGGCGAACCGCTCAAGCTTGAGGCAGAAGCCCAGTCTGCTGGTAGTTTTTCTTGGCAGTCGGGGTACGGATCGAGTAGTTGAAATAGATGACCGCTGACGCGGTAGCCGGTCTCCACCTCCTAGTCAAATTCCAGGGTCATCCGCAATTCACCCACTTGCAGCTTGTCCCCTGCTTGTAAGGGGTGGGGCAGATAGGGTGTGAGACGTTGCCCGTTCACAAAGGTACCGTTGGTGCTACCGACGTCTTCGATGAAAAAGCTGCTGCCTTTCTGATGAATCGTGGCGTGGCGGCGCGATACGCCCTTTTCCAGACCACCGTCGGGAGTTAGATCTAGGTCAGGGAAGATGCCGTGGGCGGCATCGAGTCTTCCCAGGTGAATCTCTGAAGCGGCTGGTAGTTGTACCTGTCGCCCGCTTTCAGTCATAGTAAGCTGCAGCGTCGCAGGCCTCTCAGTATCTTGATCTTCATCGGTGCCGGTTGCCCAAGGGTTGGCCCGGGAGGCCGGCAACTCATCTTCTGGCAACATCTCGGTTCGCAGCGGCCCTCCGGCGGGCAGGTAAGCGCCGCAATGACTACAAAAGAGTGTGCCGGGTCGATGCTGGCGGCCACACGATGGACATTCAATCATAACATTTCCCCCGTAACGATTTTCGAAATCCCACACCGCAATGGGCATGCAATCTTCCCAAGGACCCTGAAGGTTTTGCGGGTTGCGGATACTTTATCAGCTTGCCTGTATTATACACAATTTTCGCCATCACGCATAGTCATTAGTGAATCTCGACCCACGGTTTGCAAACACTGTCAGAGGAGCGCTCTTTTTGTTTTGGCATCTCACTTCCAAGTGAAACAGAGGCAGGGTATCACCTGGCGGCGCTTTAGCTCGCGCACCGCGTAGGCTGCTGCCAGTCCGATGAGAAACCCTGCGGCCATGTTGGTCTTCACAGCGAATATGTCAACTCACACCGCTACTGACGGATTCGCTGTCAAGTTCGGGGTGTCGCAGCAAGGGCTTTAATCCCAGGCTTAGCACGTAAACCGCGCCGGAAACCAGGATGATCGTCGCACCGGAGGTCAAGTTCATAAAGTAGGACAGCCACAAGCCCGTCGTGGTAAACAGCACGCCCAGGAGGCTGGCCAGCGCCATCATCTTTTTCAGGTCTTTCACAAACTGCGCGGCGATGGCCGCTGGCATCGTCAGCAGGGCGATGACCATAATCAATCCCACCACCCGCATTAGCATCACTACGGTGAGTGCGATCATGCACAGCAGGAGCACATAGATCATATCCACCGGCACGTTCTCCACGGTGGCGAAGGTTTCGTCAAAGGAAATCGCCAACAGTTCCTTGTAGAACGACGCGACCAGCGCGACGATGACGAGGTCGAGCACGAGCATGATCCACAAATCGGTTGACGGAACTGCCAGGATGCTCCCGAAAAGATAACTCATCAGGTCCACCTTGTAGCCTTCTGAAAGGTCCACAAAGATGATACCTGTCGCCATGCCGATGGCCCACATCACGCCGATGATGGTGTCTACCCGCTGGCGGGTTTTGCGTTGCACTGCACCCATTCCCAATGCGGATGCTACGCTAAAGATGATTGCGCCCAGCACCGGGTTGACCTTGAGATAGTATCCCAGACCGATGCCACCGTACGCCGTGTGTGCGATGCCGCCGCTGATAAAGACGATGCGTTTGACGACGACAAAGGTACCTATGATACCGCAGGCGATGCTGACCAGTATACCCGCCAGCAACGCGTTGCGCATAAAGGTGAATTGCAGGGCCTCGATTATTTCAGTCACGAGTGCACCTCCTCGACCACGTGCTCCGGGAAGACGCGATGGGGGACGCCGTGCGCGATCAGGTCGATGGGGCACTGGTACGCCGCCTCCAGCATCTCGGGCGTGATCTGCTTTGCACCATGATAGAACAGCCGGCGGTTGAGGCACCCCACTGTCTTGACGTGTGAGGACATTACGCTCATATCGTGCGAGATCATCAGGATGGTGACGTGGTCGTTTAAGCGGCTCAAGAGTTCGTAAATGCTGCTGCTGACCTTGGGGTCAACGCTGGCTGTGGGTTCGTCCAGGAGCAGGATTTCGGGTTCGGCTGCCAGTGCACGGGCGATGTAGACCCGCTGTCGCTGCCCGCCCGAGAGCGCACCAATGGGGCGGTCCCGCAGGTCCAACATGTCCACGCGGCGCAGCGCCTGTGCCACAATCTCATTGTCCTCGGCGGTGTAGCGTTGCAGTAGGCGGCGCTGGCCGAGCCGTCCCATCCGGGCCACATCCCACACGCTGATGGGAAAGTCGCGGTCAAACTGGACCACCTGGGGCACGTAGCCGACGTGCCGGCGTCCCTCTTTTATGCTTTTGCCTATAACGTGCACCTCACCGCGCGTGAGCGGTAGCAACCCCAGCAACACCTTGATCAGCGTCGTCTTGCCGCCCCCGTTGGGACCGATCAACCCGATAAAATCCGTCTCCCAGACTGACAGGTTGATGTCCTCTAGGACATTCTCGCTCTCATACCCGGCCCAAAGATGCCGGATCGAGATCATCTCTCTCGGCGTTTTGGTGACTTGCATTTTTTCTACCTGTTTTCTTCTATTTCACGGCGCGTACGATCATTGTCCTGGCTGTCGATGCTACTGGCCCAAGATCTCTGCAAAGGTTTCCGCGACGTAGCGCATATTGGTCAACCAGTCGGCGTTGAGCGGGCTGATGAGCAGCACCTTGCCGCCGATTTCATTGGCGATGGTCTGCGCATTCTCCGTGCTGAACTCGGGCTGCGCAAAGATCACCTGGATACCCTCTCGTTGGGCTATCTTGACCAGGTCGACCAGCTCCGCTGCGCTGGGCTCTTGGCCACCGATCTCGATGGAGATCTGCTCCAGGCT
>CBFDAD010000220.1:0-3773 GCA_965602705.1 uncultured bacterium | reverse complement strand
ACACTCGGCGGCCTGATTCCCGGGCTCTCTTACGAATTCATCGTCGTCTCGCGCGGCGCCACCAACGGCCAGTGTGTCACCTGGGTGTCAGAGGTGCAAAGCTTCACCAAACAATAATCACATACCCTCCCACTTGCGTTCACCTGCTGGCGGCCACCACTACCGAAGACAGTACGATCTGGTCGCCAGCAGGTTTTTCGTCCACTAAAACTGCCCACCGCTCTAACGTGTCCAGCCAATATGCGCCGGTCGTCAAGGTGTATTCTCCGGGGGGCGCATCGGCTGGTAGAGGCAGCGCGTGGCGCTGAGCAATACAATCGCTCACTTGCCAGTTTTCTATCGGCACCCCTAGCCCGTCGCCGACAGCGTTCGGCCCGCCACCCGGCCCGGTCAAGTGCAACATCAACGACAACAGGCGCTGTCCTGTGCCGGGCTCTGTGCCAGCATCCCCAGGCGCAGCCGAGGAGGCGAAATCTCCCGGCAGCGCCGTGACCTGCCAGTAGGTCACGACTTCCAGCGTGTCTCCAGGGTGAACCGGTCCCTCCGGGAGTGTGTAACCCAGAAAACTGAGCGGCCCATCCAGCGGCAGCGGGGTGACATCCTGGGTTCCTGAGCGTAGCGCAGGGCACGTAGCCGTCGGGGACGCGGCCGGCTGCTCGTAGATGACGAAAGCCGCGGACGCGCGATCCACGCGCTGCTCATAGCTCAAGCGTGCTCCATCCAGCCGCTCTTCAATAAAGTGCTCCCCCCCCAGCGCGGTGTCACGGTGCAGGGCGTACCACCCGGGCGTCGCTGCGTCCCCAGGGTACAGCCAGCTCTGGGTACAGTCAAAATAGGCCAACCGCAGGTCGTCGCGGCCCAAGCCCTCGACCGCTACCTCAGGGCTCAGCGGGGCCACCGGCACGGTGCATTGCGCCAACCAGGTTGGCCGCGGGTCCTGTTCCTCCACCTGGTACACGTAAATGGCATGACCCGGACGGGCTACCGGTTGTCGCTGTTGGAACCAGCTATACATGTCCGGGTCCACGGTCATCACACCCTGCAGCACCGTCGCGCTGATGGCATAGGTCCCTGGGGAAGGATTAAAGCGGGCGGGCAGTAACGGCGCTGCGCCTTTCGCGGGCGGGATGGGCTGATAGCGAATGTCATACAACGCCGGGTCGGCGTACGTGTAAAAGCTCAGCCGCACCTGCTCGATCTCCTGCTCGTCCAGGTAAGACCGCAGTGCCTTGAGCGATTGGCCCCAATCAAGATTCGAGTCCACCAGATAGCGGTGACCACCTGCCGGACCGCCGGCCAGGAGATTGAAATAGGTCAGGTAGTCTGGATGTAATCTCACGCTGACGGCGATGCCGAGCAGCAAAAGCCCCACCCATCCTCCCCAACGGCGCACAGGCTTGCGGGGCCAGCGGACCCCGTGCGTCCCGCTGTGCTCCCGGCTACTGGCGCCATCGCGGAACAGACCGGCGATGAGCATAAATCCAAAAGGCAAGATCGGCAACAGGAAACGATAGCCGGTGCTGACGTTGCTCAGCAAGGTGGCCGCGACATAGCCACCCAGATAGATCCACAACGGCAGCGTGGCCCGCCAACGCCGGGGACCAGACACCACTGCCGCGACGAGTCCCAGCGCCAACAACGCCAACGTAAACAGGGGCGTCTTGAGCGCAAAGGCCAGGGGATAATAAGCCAATCCGCCAGCTTCGCGGATTTGCCCCATAAAATAGGCCGTGTGCCCCCCGGTAAGGTGCTCGCGCATCTCGCGCCAGACCTCCCATTGCGTCGCCATCGGGACGGGTAGATTCCCCCCCTCAAAGGGTCGCAATTCAAAGCCATACGTCGCCCACAGCACCAACAGACCCAGGCACACGATGAGCGACAGTTGCAACACCGCACGTACAACCCGGCGGCCGCGCTCTTTATCGCTTATCAACGCCGCCAGGGGCAACAGCGTAGCCAGCACCAATGCCGTAAAAAACCCCGAGGATTTGGCACTCAAACTGGCGCCCAGCGCCAACCCGGCCAACACCAGGTAGCGCCGGGACCGGTGACGGAGGAACCGCGTAGCGGCAAAGAGCGCGATGAAGCTAAAGGCCGCGAATCCGACGTCGTTGGTCGCCAGCGTAGCGTGCGCCAGGATGTTGGGGTCAAACGCAAACAGGGTCAGCGCCACCACGCCGCCCCACGGGCCAAACCAGTCGGCAGCCCACCGAAACATGAACGCCGCCCACAGCAACGCCACCCACACCACCGGCACCCGGGCCGCAAAAGTGGCCGCATCCAAGGACTCCCCGTACCAGGCGACAAAAGCCGGCGCAAAGCGAGCCATCTCCGCCGTGTTCCAACCCTGCAGCGCATCCAACCGGGGACCGGGTTGCAGCAGTAGCGGCAGCGCGACCAACTCCTGCATCAAGGGCGGATGCTGCGCCGCGGTCGCCATGCGCAGGTCTCCACTGCGTAAGAAAGCGTACCCAGCTCCAATGTAGACGGGTTCATCGGCGGTTAACGACAATTGGGGGATGGTGGTCAGCGCCTGGGCGAAAAAGATGCCCAGGAGCGCAATGGCGGCCAGCCGTTGCCATCCAGGCCGATACCACCCCCACGAACGCGCGAAACCCTTTACAGTTTTAGCTTCCGATGACATCAACCGACCCAGCCTCAAGACTGTGACAGCAAAAAGACCCCCAGGATGACCACGCCGATGCCCCCAAGTCGCAGCAGCGAGACGTGCTCGCCCAAGATGAACGATGAAACGAGCGTGGCCAATACCAGCCCCAGGGCAGTCATCACGGGGTAAAGATAGCTCAGATCTAACCGGGAAAGCATAAACATGTAAAAGATCACGCCAAAACCATAGGCCATGATAGCCAAAAGTACAAAGGGATCCGTCATCAAGTGCAACAAGTACTCCAAGGCCGGCGTCTCACCGAATTTTCCAACTCTTTGGGTGCCGAGTTTCATCATAGTCTGCGCAACGCCCCCGGTCAACACTGCAATGACGATGCCGGTCCATTGTCCTAGGGGTGTACTGAGGAATGCTGTCATATTCGCCTCGTAATTAGAGATTAGGGATTCGTGATTCGTTACAGTTTAATCTAGAATAGTGATCTTGTCCAAGCGCCCCCAGACTTGGCATTCTGAGCGACCGCCCCCAAACCTGTCATCCTGAGCGACCGCCCCCAAACCTGTCATCCTGAGCGACCGCCCTCATACTTGTCATTCTGAGCAACCGCCCCCAAACCTGTCATCCTGAGCGACCGCCCCCAAACCTGTCATTCTGAGCGACCGCCCCCAAACCTGTCATCCTGAGCAACCGCCCTCCAACTTGTCATTCTGAGCGACCGCAGGGAGCGAAGAATCTCGTTAAGTCCAGCAGGCCGGGCCTTCAATGCAGCACGTCTATCGTCACCACCTCGATCTGATCGCTGAAATTCCCTTCCTCGTCCTGAATTGACCAGCGCTCCAGCGTGTCCAGCCAATAAGCCCCCGTCCGTATCGAGACCAAGTCCGTTTGCGCACCCGATGGCACCTGGAATCGATGACGCTGCACGATGATGTCTCCCGGCTGCCATTGTTCGATGGGCACGCCGAGACCATCGCTCACGGCGACGGGGTGACCATCCGGCGTGACCATGTGGCCCATCAGGGAGAGCGGTCGGTCCGGCACTCGGTCCACCTGCCAAAAGGTCCACAGCTCGAAGGTCTCACCGGCGTGGACAGCGGTCGGCAGATCTGCCCAAGAACCCAAGAAAGTCAAGGGGCCATCCGTCGAT
>CBFDAD010000219.1:0-3811 GCA_965602705.1 uncultured bacterium | reverse complement strand
GACGCAAGAGAGCAACCAGGGATTTGAAAGCCATTGGGTGAGACTGAGAATTTTATGTCCGACAGCAGTGACTTGGTCAAAAAATCCATACAAGGTGCCCTGGTTCTGGCTGTTGTGACCGCGGTCCAGTTCGGTGTGGGCTTTGGGAGCCAGTTCGTCCTGGCCCGGCTGCTTCTTCCTGAGCATTTTGGGACGTTGGCCCTGGCTGCCACGGTGGCTGATTTCCTCAAGACGTTGATGCACGTTACTGGTCGGCGTTACGTCATCAAAGAACGCCGCAGCATGCAGCAAGTTGTTGATAATACTTTTACGCTCGAATTGATGCTGAGCTTTGCTACGGTGGCCTTTATCGGTGCGTTGGGACCATGGCTCATGACCCTGCTGGGCCGACCCGATGCCACGCGCTTTGTGCAGCTTTTGGCCTTTGCTGTCTTTGCCAATCCGTTTTCCCAACTTGGGGCGCTGTACGAACGCGATTTGAGGTTCAGCAAAGCCAATATCCCGGTAGCCGCGGCTGTCTTGACTGAAGCGCTGGTCTCCATCACGCTGGCCGTTCTGGGCTTCGGTGTGTGGAGTTTGATACTGGGGCGCTTTGCTCGTTTTAGCACCATGATTTTGCTCTACTGGGGCCTGACTCCCTATCGTCCGCGGCTCGCCTTCAACACCCTGGTCTGGCGGGATGCCTGCGCCTTTGGGTGGCCGCTGACTGGCACGGCGGTGTTGGTTTTTTTCTACTGGAATATTGATTACTATATCATCGGTCGGCTCTTGGATGATACTCAATTGGGTTACTATTATCTGGCCTTTCAAATGAACGCCTACGTACTCAAGGTGCGGAGCAACATCAGCGCTGTGGTCTTTCCGGCGTTTTGCCAGGCCGGTTCAGATGCAATGATTATTCGGGGCTTTGGTTTGCTGACGCGTTATACTGCCATTCTTTTCCTTATTCCCTGTGTGTTGTTGCTGGCCTTTGGTCCCGCGATCGTTCGTGCTGCGTTTGGAGCACAGTGGCTGCCGGCGCTCGTTCCTTTTCAGATTTTTAGCATTGTGACGGCCTGGCGGGCAACAATCAGCTACTGGGATCCGGTGTTGGTCAGCAAAGGCATTACGCACCCCTTCTTTATAGCGGCTGTGACGAATGCCCTTATTGTGCCTGCGTTTGGATACCTGCTTACAACATCAAACGGTATTAACGGTATGTCAGTAGCGGTCCTGCTCTCTGTCATTCTGACGACACCTATTCAGGTCTTGGCTCTCAAGCGCACCATCGAGGTCAGTTATCGTGCTATCCTAGAACGCCCCCTTGTCGTTGCATTGCTTCACCTTGCAGGGAGCTTATTCCTCGCCTCAAGGTTTGACCTGACGGCTTGGCCCGGTTTTATCTCTGCCCTGGGTTTGAGTCTGGCATTGTGGGTAGGATTGGCCCTGGTTCTTATCCCCAGTCTGTCCCAGGATGTGCGACGCGTGTGGCACGTCGCTCGGCCTGGTTCGGCCCCATCGCAAAGTCGGAGTTGATGCGTGTTGCACTTTACCGTATACACGGACCACCCCGATGTTGACACGGTTGTTCGCGCCGATCTGGATTTTCTGAGCGCGTCTCTGCGCCAGGCTTATCCTGCTATCCAGGCGCTCATACTTGTCGGTGGGTTTGGACGTGGTGAGGGTGGCGTGTTGTTAGAAGGCGGCCGGATTCGCCCGGTCAATGATTATGATCTGATTATGGTGACCGCTGACAGGGTTGACCGTGATGAGTTGCGGTCTGTGCGTCTTAAGTTAGCCGAATCCTTGTCCGTCACTTGGGTGGACATCACGCCGCGCTCCCCGGCTGTCCTAAGACGCTTGCCGGTCACGATGTACAACTATGACCTCAAGTATGGCAGTTACGTTCTTTATGGCGACCCAACTATCCTCGATCAAATTCCGCCGATGGATCCCGCTCGTATACCGCTGGTTGAGGCGGAGCTTCAATTTTTTACGCGCTTGTGGTGTTTCTTGGGTCCCTTCAAACTTGATTACTTGACTCATCCACCTGACGCCGAGGCCAGGTTCTTCTTGAATAATCAAATGAGCAAAGCCGTTTTGGCCTGTGCCGACGCTTTCCTCATCCTGGATGGACTTTATCATCACAGTTATCGAGAAAGACGCGATCGCTGCCTGCGCCATTATGGCGACCGAACCCCATTGGCCGAACTGGTACGCTGGGCCGCCGAGTTCAAGTTGCGTCCCGCGCTCAACATCGAGCGCGAACCGGTGGCCTTGTGGCGTACGGTGCGCCAAGTCTTTCTGGAGACGTGGCAGGAATTTAACAGGGTTCGCTACTGGCGCTTTGGCGGTAACTGGCGAACGTACGCTCGACGTTTTGTCTGGAACCGGTTTAACTTGCTTCATCGAGCAGGACACTTGATTGTCCGCCGCAGTTTACATTACGAGCGCAAGCTCAAAGTGGACCTGGCTCAACTTTACTTGCTTTTGGCGTTCGATGGGGAGCGCGAAGACGTTATGTGGTTGGCCAAGGCCAAGGGGAAATTAGGCACTGTAACTGGGCGAGGTTTAGCAACGCTGACCTGGGACGAAACTCGCGCCCTGGCGGCCACGCTACGAATGGATGTGTGATGGGCAACCGAGAAACGACTGTGCTGGTCCTGTTAGATGCTTTTCGTTGGGACTATCTGGATGCCCAGAATACCCCTAGCCTGTGGTCGGTGCGGCAACGAGGTCGTTACGTCCGCCGTCTTCGCCCCAGCTTGGGCTTTTGCGAACGCACCGAGCTGCTTACGGGTGCTTATCCCGTCACCACCGGCAATTTTACGGCCATTGGCTACGATCCCTCAGGCTCGCCCTTTCAGCGGCTGCACCCGCTGTTGAGCTTGCTGATTCCTCTCGACCAACGCTGTCGTGTTCGCTCTGTTCTACGTCGCGTGTTGACTCATACCTTACGCAGGTTGGGCATTCGTATGCCCATTTTTCAAATTCCCTTTGATCAATTGCGTTTTTTTGCTTTGACTGAGGATCGACGTGACCACTTTGACGCCCAAGCTTTTGCTGTTGAGTCGCTCGTCGATGTGATGAGGGCGAACGGACGCCGTGCTTACGCCGGCGCATTTACGGCTCTTGGCAAGCCCAATGGGGACGATGAGAATCGCATTCGTCTGACCTTGACGCATATCTCTGCCGAGTACGATTTATATCTCATTTACTTGGGTGAACCCGACCGTGTCGGGCATCGCTACGGTCCAGACTCAACCCAACGTCCGGCGATGACGCGCCAGATTGATGCTCAGATCCGTCGCCTGCAAGACGCCTTTGGCAGTCACTTTGATGCGGTTCATTGGGTGATTTTAGGTGACCACGGCATGGTGCAGGTGAACCGTCAGGTTGATGCCGGGGCCGTCTTGCACGCTGCTGCCCGGCGACACGGTCTGCGGCTGGGGCGCGATTATCATGTCTTCCTCGACTCGACCATGGTTCGTGTGTGGACGCTTAGCCCACAGTTCACTCAGCTTTTTGCGCAGGTGTTTACCAGGCCTCCGTTGGCCGGTTTGGGCCAGTTGATGACGCGCTCGTTGGCCGACAAGTTGCATATTCCCCCGCCAGGTAAGCGCTACGGCGATTTGATCTGGTGGTGTGAACCAGGCGTCCTGGTGTTTCCTGACTATTTTCACGTCGCCCAACCAGTGAAAGGCATGCACGGATATGAGCCTGGTCTCCCAGAGTCGCAGGGTATGGCCTTGGTTGTTTCGCCGCGGGTTAGCCCGAGCGAGGTCGCCCAAGGCGAGTTGATAGATGTCTGTCCAACCCTGTGTGACCTGAT
>CBFDAD010000218.1:0-3814 GCA_965602705.1 uncultured bacterium | reverse complement strand
CGATGATCAAGCTGGAGAAAGGGCAACTGGGGGGAGCCAGCCGCTCGCTAACGGACCACGTCTCGCCACGGTCGCCAGATTTGTACACCACTCCGCCGGCGCCCGCAGCGTAAACTGTGCCGGGGACCGCTGGGTCCACGGCAATCGCTTCGATCAGCCCGCCGAAGGGACCACCCGTTGGCGTCCAACGTTCAGGCCAGGTGGGGAGAGGGGTAGCTGTTGGCAAGGCCGGTGTCGGCGTCGCCGGAATCGACGTCGGTGCCTGGGGACGGTCGGTTGGCGAGGCGGGCGATGTAGGCGTAGATGGGGCCGGGCGACACGCATTCAGGAAGATCAAAGTCGACAGTATACTGATTGCCCAGAATCTTTGCTTTCGCATAGCTAAGGTCCGTTGAGCGAGCCGAGCATGACGGGTGGCGTTTGCCTAAAAGACGGTGTTTCTTGGGTCTTTCATCGCTTGCGTTGCCTTCGGCCGGCTTTTGTCCTGATGGCATTGCAGGGACGGTTTTCCGATTTGCAGTTGGATTGTAACATGAAATATGTCCGCTCACAACTTGCTTGATTCGGCCAGGCGTGCTAAACTAGCGTGCATCGCCAAAGGAGACAGTGATGACCCAGGCTCTGTACCGTAAATGGCGCCCGCAGACATTCGACGAGGTCGTGGGCCAGGAACACGTGACTCAGACGCTGCGCAACGCGCTAGCGTCGGGGCGCGTGGGACATGCTTACCTGTTCGCCGGTCTGCGCGGCACTGGCAAGACGACTATGGCGCGACTGCTGGCCAAGGCCGTCAACTGTCTGGCTGACGACCCGGCGCTCCGGCCCTGCAATAGGTGTGCTATCTGCCGGGCGGTCAGCGAAGGACGCCTGCTCGATCTGATTGAGATAGATGCGGCCTCGCACACCAGCGTGGACGATGTGCGCGAACTGCGGGAGAAGGTTGGTTTTCGGCCTAACGAATGTCGTTACAAAGTTTACATCATTGACGAGGTCCATCGATTCTCAGGCTCGGCCTTTGACGCGTTGCTCAAGACCATCGAAGAACCACCGGATCACGCCATTTTTGTTCTGGCGACAACCGAGATTCACAAAGTGCCGGCGACTATTCTTTCCCGTTGCCAGCGCTTTGACTTTCGGCGCATTCCGCTGCAGCAGATCGTTCAACGTCTGCAAAAGTTGGTCGAAGCTGAAGGCATAAGCGCCGAACCCGAGGCCCTGGCTTTGATCGCCCGTTCGGCGACAGGGAGTCTCCGCGATGCCGAAAGTTTGCTGGATCAACTGGCCGCGACAGATGGAGGCGGTATCACGCTGGCCCAGGTGCAGGCGACGTTGGGCACCGTTGACGCCGAGCTCGTGGCTGGTCTGGTGGACGGTCTGGCGGAGCGCGACGTGGGGGCGGGCCTGGCGCTGATCAACCAGGCATTGGATCAAGGGGTTGATTTACGACAGTTTACGCGCCAGATTGTCGAGCATTTGCGCGGGATGTTATTGCTTAAACTGCAAGGTGCAGCGCTGCTCGATTTGAGCGCTGAGGCTCTCGAAAGGTTGGCGGCGCAAGCAGGACAAATGGGCACGCCCGAACTGGTGCAGGCGATCAAGCGGTTCAATCAGGCCGAGGCCGAATTAAAGGGGGGCTGGCAACCACAGTTGCCATTAGAGTTGGCGCTGGTGGAGTTGGTGACAGGGCAGCAAGGCGGTGCAATCTCAGCACCACCGGCGGTGAATTCCCGGTCAGTCGCTGTCAAGCCAGATAAAGGCCAAGCGAAAGCGGAACCATTAGAGGCAAACGACGGTGAAGGGGAGGAGGCTGCGCCGGCTCAGCCGGAGTCGCAGCCCTCGGCGCAGGTTGAGAAGACGGCTGCGGGTGGGCTGACCGTTGAGGTAGTGCAACAGCGTTGGCCCCAGGTGCTGGCGGAGATGAAAGCACGTGATAAGGGGATCCAGGCGTTGCTCAACTCGACGCATCCGGCCGATGTTCGAGATGGGATCGTCATCTTGAACGTGGACCACGAATTTGCGCGGGGCAAGCTGAGTGAACAGCAGACCAAACGGCTCGTCGAAGAGGTGTTAAGTCAAATCTGTGAGCAGGACTGCCAGGTTCATTGTCGAATCGCGGCGTCGTCACCGGCCGTCGCACGCGGTCAATCTGAATTGCAGGATGAGTGGGCCGACGACCCGGTGGTTCAAGCTGCGAAGGGCTTGGGCGCTGAGGTCAGGCCGATCAGTTAGCCTACCCGCTGCGGACCAGGAGGCACGGGTGGCGGGAGACCCAGTGATAGTGAAGGGGGCACAAAATGAGTAAAGGGCGAAGGCAAAAGGGCTTGGGGCGTCAGACTGGTGGTAAGGCGGGCGGAATGCTGCAGCAGATACAACAACTGCAGGAAGAGATGATGAAGACCCAGGAGTCGCTGGCAGACAAGACCGTGTCGGTGACGGCTGGTGGTGGAGCGATAAAGGTCACCATCACCGGGCAGCAAAACTTGACCGCGGTCGAGATCGACCCAGATGTGGTGGATCCCGAGGACGTGGAGATGTTGCAGGATTTGATTGTGGCGGCGGTGAACGAAGCTATCGAGCGCTCCAAGTCGATGGCGGCGGAGCAGCTCGGTGCGTTGACTAGCGGTTTAGGGCTGCCGCCTGGATTAGGTCTAGGGTAGCTGTGCAACCTATTCGAACTGTACCTGAACCGGTCACCCGGCTAATTGACGAGTTGTCACGCCTGCCTGGCATTGGTCCCAAGACTGCATCTCGGCTGACCTTCTTTCTATTGCGTGCCTCTACAGATCAGGCGATCGCGCTGGCAGATGCGTTACGCGATCTAAAGGAACGCACGCGCTTTTGTGAAACCTGCTTTAACATTACCGAAGTGTCGCCTTGTGTCATCTGCGAGAGCGGCGACCGAGATCAACGGGTGATGTGTGTGGTCGAGGAGCCTCTGGACGTGGTGGCCATTGAGCGTACGCGTCGGTTTAACGGGTTGTACCACGTGCTCCACGGCGCGATTTCTCCAATGGAGGGGATTGGGCCTGATGATTTGAAGATTCGCGAGTTGCTGGCACGGGTCGCGCAAGGGACGGTTGAGGAGGTCATTCTGGCGACTAATCCGAGCCTTGAAGGAGAAAACACGGCAACTTTTATCCACAGGAAACTGGCTGTCTTCCCGGTGCGGGTCACACGGTTGGCGCGCGGGTTGCCGGTCGGGGGTGATGTGGAATACGCCGACGAGATCACGTTAATTCGATCGCTGGAAGGCCGACGCGAGATGTAGGCACGGGTCCAAACCTTAAAGATTTCGACAAAAACGTAAAAGTGGCCTGGCGGCCTTGACAAGGGCGGGGTAGGCTGTTATAATCAGGGATGCCTGTGGAGGCGATCTCGTCCACGAATATCGTGGGAAGATCAAACAACAAAAAGGAGAGACAGAACTCTGGGATAAGACAGCTCACAAAACTGAATTGGGGTTGTGTCTCGACGATGCGTAAGCATCGGCTTTTTTTTCTCTTGACAGCGTCGCAAAGTTGTGCTATAATGCGGCCCGCTTCGGAGAGAAGGGCACCTTAACAACTAAAGAGTGATAGGAAGGTAAGCGGAACTCGGGTCTAAGTCAAACTCTTCTACGACACAGTCGTAGATAAAACCTTATGGAGAGTTTGATCCTGGCTCAGGATGAACGCTGGCGGCGTGCTTAACACATGCAAGTCGAACGAGCCTTCGGGCTAGTGGCGGACGGGTGAGTAACGCGTGGGAATCTGCCCTCAGGAGGGGGATAACGGCCGGAAACGGCCGCTAATACCCCATATGCCGAGAGGTGAAA
>CBFDAD010000217.1:0-3825 GCA_965602705.1 uncultured bacterium | reverse complement strand
CCTGGTGGACGAACCGACGCCGACGGTGACGGCCACACCAGTTTTAGGCGGCGCCATGATCACCCCGGGCGCTACGATTGTTCCCAGTGTCACCCCGGCATCCGGGTTGCCTGTTTGGGATGGCAGCGAGCGCGTCAACTTGCTTTTGATGGGCATCGACCAGCGAGCAAATCAGCAGGGGTACTGGCGCACAGACACCTTGATCATTGTGACCATAGACCCACAGGCTCGGACGGTGGGCATGATATCCATCCCCCGTGACCTGTGGGTGCCGATCTGGGCCTACGGCATGGAAAACCGAATCAACACCGCGCATTATTATGGAGACGTGAACGATTATCCTGGTGGTGGGCCGGCCCTGGCGCGCGACACTGTGACCTATAACCTGGGAATTCCTATTCACTTTTACGTGCGTCTGAATTTCACTGCCTTTGAGCGGCTCATAGACGAGATTGGGGGCATTGACATCTTTGTCGAGGAGACCATCAACGACTCTGCCTATCCCGACGAGGGCATCGGCTATGACCCGTTTTATCTGCCTGCTGGGCAGCGGCACCTGGACGGTGAAACTGCCCTCAAATACGCCCGTACCCGGCACGGCAGCAACGATTTCGAGCGCGCCCGGCGTCAGCAAAGAGTGATCCTGGCCATCCGTGATCGGGTGGTCAGTCTGAACCAATTGCCACGGCTTATCGTCAATGGCCCTCAAATTTTGAGCGCCCTTGGCGATTCGGTGCGAACCGACATGAGCTTCGACCAGGCGGTGCAGTTAGCACAGATTGCCAATGATATCCCTCCTGAAGCGATCCGGGGCGCGGTCATTGACCAGAATTATACGCAGCCCTACAAGACTGGCACTGGCGCGCAGGTCCTCATCCCGCTGCGCGACAAAATCAGCGCACTGTATGAGAGCTTTTTTCAGACACCCTAAGGCGTGGGGCGAGGAGCCTGCGGGCGGGTGAGCGAATTGCGATTATGAGTGAACAAATTCTCGTCGTGGAAGACGACCAGGGCATCGCGGACACGTTGCGTCGCGGCCTCATTTTCGAGGGATACCGGGTAGACGTAGTCTACGACGGCAAGGAAGCGCTCGCCGCTGCCCGTGACCAGCCGCCTGACCTGGTGGTGCTGGACTGGATGCTGCCGGGCCTGGACGGCCTGGAGGTTTGCAAGCGACTTAGAGCTGCTAGCGACGTCCCCATCCTGATGTTGACGGCCAAAGACAGCATCCCCGACCGCGTCGTCGGCCTCGACGCCGGCGCCGACGATTATCTGGTCAAGCCTTTCGCCTTTGATGAACTATTAGCGCGGGTCCGCGCTTTGCTGCGGCGGGCAGGGCCACCCCAGGCTGAGGTGCTCCATTTCGCTGACCTGGAAATGGACACCGGTACGCGTCAGGCCCGCCGGGGTGGCAAGGGCATCGAGTTGACGGCCAAAGAGTACATGCTATTGGAATTGTTTATGCGTAACCCGCGTAACGTGTTGACGCGCGACGTAATCTACGACCGGGTCTGGGGCTACGACTTTGGCGGCGAGAGCAACATCATAGAGGTTTACGTGCGTTATCTGCGTCGCAAGCTCGAGGTTGACGGCCTGCCCCGGCTTATCCACACTGTGCGTGGGGTGGGATATGTGCTGCGGGAAGATTAGACCTCCCGGCTTTTCCACTCTCATCAGTTTTTTACCTCGCTCTCATTTTGTTTTAATCTGTAGGCTTTATCATAAATCTGGTTTAACCTGTTTCTGGACGTTTGCTTCTCCTTATATGACTTGAGGCCCTGTCCCGCGGCACCCTCCAGGACAGGGCCTCGAGTTGTTTGGGCGAAGGCGGATTTAGGGGGAGCGCCATGGAGCGCTGTACAAACAAACAATGTCCATTCGACTCCGCCTGACGCTTTGGTATACGGCCGTCCTGGCCGCCATACTTTTGATCTTTGGGGTTACCGTCTATAGGATTTTCTCCTCGTCGCTGGATGGAGAAGTCAATCGCACGTTAGAACTGGTCGCTGTGGACTTGCAGGGCGCTGACACCAGTGAGCGTCCGGTTTTCTTCGCCCAGCAGAGCATCATCGTCCCCCGGTTAAACACCTTTAGCCTCTCCACTATCTACGTGCAGGTGTGGGATGCACAAGGGAATCTGCAGGCTTGGTCGGACAATGTAGAAGGCTACGCATTCCCCCTGGATCCCCAGGCGATCGAGAAGCAGGTCAAAAGTCGACGGATTAAGGATGTGACCAGCGATGAGACTGGTACTTTTTACCTGCGGGTGCTCACACTACCGTTGGCGACCACGAGCGACAGCGAGCAGTTGATTGGCTGGCTTCAAATAGCGACGTCAGTGCAAAACGTTTATCGTTCGCGTCAACAGTTGCTTTTCATTCTGGTCCGAGGCAGCTTTGTCGGCCTGCTCCTGTCGGCTGCCATGGGGGCGTTGTTGGCGCGACGTGCATTGAGACCCATCCACGCCGTCACCCAGACCGCTGTCCAAATCAACCGCGCCGACGACCTTGGGCGTCGCATCCCACACGTCGGCCCGCCTGACGAAGTAGGGCAGCTCGCCGGTGCTTTTAACGAGATGTTGGAACGCCTGGAACGCATCTTCCGCGTGCAGCAGCGCTTTGTGGCCGACGTTTCTCACGAGTTGCGCACCCCTTTGACCACTGTCCGCGCCAACGTCGATTTGTTGCGCCGGATGGGGGGCGCAGACGAGGCTTCGCTCAACGCGATTCAAAGCGAAACCGATCGTTTGATCCGGCTGGTGGGTGATTTGCTGTTGCTGGCCCGGGCCGACGCCGGTCGCTTGCCCATCGCCCGTGAACCAGTAGAAATCGACGGCGTGCTGGCCGAGGTCGCTCAACAGACACGTGTGTTGTCGGGCGACCGGTTGCAGGTGGCTGTCGAGTGCCCGGCGTCAGAACCCGGGGAGCCGCTGGTTGTCTCGGGTGACGCCGACCGGCTCAAGCAGTTGCTGCTCAACCTGGCCGACAACGCCGTCAAACACACGCCTGACGGTGGTCGCGTGTCATTGTGCCTGACACAGACGGACGGCTGGGTGCGCCTTACGGTGGCTGACACCGGCGCCGGCATCCCCCCTGAGGACCTGCCCCATATCTTTGAGCGTTTCTATCGCGCCGAAAAGTCCCGTTGGCGCAGGCCGGTCGCCAACGACACGAGCCCCGGTGCCGGCGTCGGCTTGGGTCTGTCCATCGCGCGTTGGATCGCCGAGGCCCACGGCGGTCGCATCGAACTCCAGAGCGAACTGGGTCAAGGTAGTGCTTTTCACGTCTGGCTACCCCTCGCCGCGCCAGAGGCGAATTAACCAACCTCTCACTTGTTTTTCATCTGCTGTTAAACAAAGTGTGGCACAATCATGCCTTAGAATTTGAGCATGTATTGTCTTGAGTAGGTGTGGTCAGGAGAAAAGCGATGTATATGGTAAAGAGGGATTACGACGAGTTCGGTCAAGTCTATAACAGGCCGGTTTCAGAGAAACGTCAGCGACCAAATCTGGTGTTGCTGGTCGTGGTAGTGCTTTTGCTGAGCGCCATTTTAGGTGGAGCGGTCGGTGGCGTAGCGGGCTTTTGGGTGGCGCGGGCGGCCGCGCCAGAGCCTACGGTGGTGGAAGAGCCAACGCCGCCGACACCCGCAATAGACCGTTCGATTTCCGAGCGCCAGCCGGTCATTATCGAGCGAGAGGTGGTTGAAGAAGAGTCATTGACCATCGCGGCGGTGCAACAGGTGCAACCAGCGGTGGTGACGGTACTCAATCAAGGACGCTCTGGTTTCTCATCAGGCAGTGGGGTGATCATCAGTCAGGATGGCTAT
>CBFDAD010000216.1:0-3827 GCA_965602705.1 uncultured bacterium | reverse complement strand
TAGTGGCCTGTGGTGCGAAAAGTCGGGCGTGGTCAACATCGCCATCGAGGGGATGATGCTCTCTGGCGCCTTCACAGCCGTGGCGGCCACCTCGGCGACCGGCAGCCCGTGGGTTGGTGTCTTGGCCGCCGTGCTGACCGGCCTGCTGATGTCTGCACTCCACGCCGTGCTCTCGATCAGGTACAAAATGGACCAAATCATCAGCGGTACCGTCATCAACATCCTGGCCGCTGGGGCCACCCGCTACCTCAACATCCGCCTGTTGACGCCCTCAGGCAACAACTCGCCGGGCACCTTTCCCATGATCGCGGTTCCCGTGTTGTCCAAAATCCCGGTCATCGGCCCTATGTTCTTTGACCATCAGCCGACGGTTTTCATTATGTTCATCCTGGTGGCGGCGTCGGCGGTCATCATCGCTTACACGCCCTGGGGGCTGCGCACACGGGCCATTGGCGAACACCCCCGCGCGGCTGATACCTTGGGTGTCCACGTGAACCGCATGCGTTTTATCAACGTGCTCATCGGCGGCATGATCGCCGGCATCGGCGGAGCCTACTTTTCGCTAGGTGAGGTGGGGCGCTTTGAGGACAATATGACCAACGGCAAGGGCTTTGTGGCACTGGCGGCGCTGATTTTTGGCAAATGGACCGCCGTAGGGGGCATGGCCGCCGGTCTGCTGTTTGGTTTCGCCGATGCGCTCCAGGCCAAGATGCAGATCCTCAAGGTGGGCATCCCACCCGAGTTTCTGCAGATGACCCCCTACATCCTGACTGTTATCATATTAGCCGGCGTCATCGGGCGGGCAATTCCGCCAGCAGCGGACGGAGTGCCTTACGAGAAACAATAAACAGACTAGTTGTTTCTAAAGACAACCGGTAAGAAGACATCCTTGTCCAAAACCATCCGACCAGCAATGACGGCGACGGCAACGACCGGCCGATCAGCCTGCACCATCACCCCACCGACAAAGCCAGACCCAGCGGAGTATAGCGCCATCTCACGCCCAGCGATGGTGTCTCCCGTGATAGAGGGCAAGGTACCGGTCAAGTCATAATAAGTGCGGCTGATGTGGACCGGGACATCGCCGAGGTTCTGCACGGCAACATAAGTGACAAAATCGTCACGCTGATCAGTGTAGGGCAGATACCAGGTTCTAGCGCCAACGCTGGGTGAAGTGTAGGCAGCAAAGGAGTCACCCTCAAAGTCGCCTTCCAACCAAACCAGGCTATGGAGGGACTGGGCATTTGCGACGCGCCCCGCCTCCACCCAATCCGGGTCACGACCATCGTCGTCTTGACGCTCGCTTACCGCCCACCAGGGATCGACGGACATAGTTAACGCTGCCTCACCGAAGATTTCAAGATTGAAACCTACGCCTACCGGGGCGGCGTTCATGAACTGAATCTCGCTCTTTTTCCAATTGCCGAATTCGTTGACGAGCAGAGGAAAGTAAAGAGACGGATTGCTGCTGCCCCCAAAGGAAGCCAACGGAACGCGGTAAATGTATGCCTGGCGTGGCACAGGGTCAGTGATCTCGGTCGCGGCATTGCGCACGATGGCGACCAGGGGTTGATCGGCTCTGATGGTAGCGATGCCCACAAAATCCTGCAAGCCAGCGTCGTTGGGATCAAAAAGATGAACCGCGCCCGGGGCCAACCCCGAAAAAGAATCGCTCCAATTCCGGCTCACGAATTCGTCCGTTCGCGTGTAAACGATTGTGACGCCGGTGGGCATCTGGCCTACATTCTGCACCAGAACCTGGCTATCCCAGCCACCGCCGCTGGTGGAAAAGACGTCAGGAACCATCACCACGTTCTGGCCCAGGCTAGCCGGCATCGCGGCGTAACTGGTGGCTTGCTTGCGATCGAAGCCGAAATCGTTGACGACGGCGACGAGGGGTTCAGTTCCCGTGAGGATGGCCGACAGTTGCGTGCCGGTCAACACGCCGCTCGGTGGTTCGATGTCCATCGCTGCGCCAGCGGCCAGCGACTTTTGGGTCGTCGTCACACCGCCATCATAGGCAAAGGTAGCCTTCACGGTGGCCTGGCCTTCGCCGGCGTTGTAAACGCGCACGACCGATGTGCGCGCCAGCAGCCACGGTGCATAGATGACGGTGCTTGGCGTCATCACGCCGTTATAGGCGGCGGTTGACCTGGGAAGCAAGATCCCATGCACCGAGGAAACCGAGAGCGGGCTCTCCTGCTCCACGATTGCCCCGACGGAGCGCGTGGTCACCAAGAGCACCGAGACCAACAGACAGCAAGTCAAAGCGATGACAATGATCAGTACCGGGCGGTAGAAAAAGCGATTCTTCATCTCATTCTCCATTAAAGACTCATCCAATGGGGCACGAAAAACATCCCTGCCTAAAAGCGTCAGCACCGGCGTCGCCTAGAGGGCAAAACCATCACCACGGCCGGTACATCCTGACCCTAATCAGCCCGGGACTCGCAAGCGCCGTCCATCCGTCCCTGCTCTGCGTATAGACGCCGAATTGAAGACCGATACAGGAACCCCCACACGAAAAAAAGCGCCGCCAGCGTATGGAGGACGGCGAAAGGCCAAACCTGTCTCGCATAATCCGAGCGGTCGAACACAGCGTGGTTGAGCCAGATGTGGACGTGAAACAGCGTCACAGCCACCAGCGTGCCCGTCCTTGCCCGGGGCCGGAGCCGCCATAGGCCTAAGCTACAAGCGACAAAGACGACGCCCCAGACCAAGCTCGCCGCCCCCAACAACGCCATCGGCATGGACGTCGACGCCGGCAATTCAGTCAACGCGTCCGCCTGCCGCCAGGCCCAGGCGGCGCGCGCCAGGTTCAGGCCACCACCCAGCAATAACACCCCCAGGCTGAACAAGGTCACGCTTCGCGGGCGTTCACGCTTTGAGTTAGCACGCACCGAAAGACACCCGCTGGGTTGGGCTTGGGGTGGGAATGAATTGGCTCATGCCTCCTCTTCCCCCGTCCGGTCGGTGAGACCATAGGCGCCGGCTTTGAGCACCTTGAGCGACAACAGTGCGCATTTGAGACGCACTGGCCCTAACTGGACACCTAACATTTCCAGAATGTCGTCTTTGCCCATCTGTTTCACTTCATCCAGACTCTTGCCCAAGATCTCCTCCGTCAGCATTGAAGCCGAGGCCTGGCTGATGGCACAGCCTTCTCCGCTAAAGGCTACCTGGCTGATGCGGTTCTCGTCGTCAAGCTGGATGTCGAGTCGGATCACGTCCCCGCACAGAGGGTTATCATCTTCATAAGAAATATCAGGATCATTCAGCGTCCCATAATTGCGTGGGTTCTGGTAATGATCCAAGATGTTCTCACGATACAGGTCTTCCATCTTTTCGCTCCTTGCTGTGGACAAGGTGTTGGTCTAACACCCAGACCGTCACGAGCGGCCACGGCTGAAAATATGTTTCACCTTGTGAATCGCCTCGACCAAACGGTCAATCTCCTCAGGTACATTGTAGACGTAAAAGCTGGCGCGCGTAGTAGCGGACAAGCCCAGCTGCGTGTGTAAGGGCATGGCACAGTGATGACCAGCGCGTACGGCTACGGCTTCGCTGTCGAGGATGGTGGCGATGTCGTGGGGATGGGCATCTTCCAGGGTAAAAGCGGTGACGCCTCCGCGCATCTCGACGTCGGTCGGGCCATAAACAGTCAGGCCCGGCACTTCGGATAGACGCTCCAGGGCGTAGGCCGTTAGTTCTTTTTCGTGGGCGCGGACGGCTTTCATGCCAAGGGCACTCAGATACTCTACCGCAGCGCCCAGCCCGATGGCTGCAGCAATGGCCGGCGTGCCCGCCTCAAACTTGTGGGGCAGTGA
>CBFDAD010000215.1:0-3850 GCA_965602705.1 uncultured bacterium | reverse complement strand
ATGGGAGAATTGAAACTATGCATCACGTGTCGTTAGCGTTGGGCTTGCTTGAGACGGGCTGTGTGCAGTTTGGTCGTTTCAAACTCAAATCCGGGTTGATGTCACCCGTCTACATTGACCTGCGCCTGCTTGTGTCCGACCCTGCCACGTTGTGGCAGGTAGCAGGCGCACTGTCCGAAATCATCCACGGACTGCCCGATGCGAACGGTGAGTCGAAGAGAACCAAGCTCACCTTCGATCGCATTGCTGCCATCCCCTACGCTGCACTGCCTATTGGCGTTGCCCTGTCGCTGACTATGGACCGGCCGCTGATTTATCCGCGCAAAGAGGTCAAGAGCTACGGTACCTCCCGTCCCATTGAGGGCCGGTTTGAACCGGGCGAAAAGGTTTTGGTACTGGACGACTTGATTACGCGCGGTGATAGCAAGTTGGAAGCCATCACGCCGCTCAAAGAGGCCGGCCTGATCGTGGAGGACATCCTGGTCATCATCGACCGGCAGCAAGGAGGCGCTCAGGTGCTGGCGGAGCACGGCTACCGGCTCCACAGCATCATGAACCTGACTGAAATGCTGAACATCCTGCTCACTCAAGAGGCGATCCTCCCCGAGCAATATGCCGAGGTAATGGACTATTTGAGCCCGTAAAGCACTGCCGAGCTGCGAATGATGGAATTAGACCTGAGCGTTGAAATTTGTGGCGTGCGCCTGCCTAACCCGACCGTTTTGGCTTCGGGCGTGCTTGGATTGAGCAGCGAAGTCTTTGAACGGCTGGCACGCGGTGGGCTAGGCGCCATCACTACCAAGTCTGTCAGCCTGCAACCGCGCCCAGGCTACAAGAACCCGGTCATTGTGGATTACGGACCAGGTTTGATCAACGCTGTCGGTTTGTCAAACCCCGGCGTCGAGGTGATGGTCGAAGAGATTCACCGCACCAAAGAGCGACTGGCCCCATTGGGTGTGCCGATCATCGCCAGCATCTTTGCCAACACAATTTATGACTTTGGCACCCTGGCCCGCTACATCTCTGAGGCCCAACCTGACCTGATTGAGGCTAACATATCTTGCCCTAACATCGACGCACGCTACGAGCAGATGTTTGCCACCAGCCCCTATGTCTCGGCCCAGGTGACCCGGCGCATCAAAGAGAACACCGACATCCCGTTGATCGTCAAGCTATCGCCCAACGTAGAGGACATCGTAGAGATAGCCCAGGCGGTGGTCGAGGCCGGCACCGACGCCATTTCGGCCATCAATAGCCTGGGGCCAGGCATGTTAATCGACGTTGAGACCACCCGGCCAGTATTAGCCAACCGCATCGGCGGCATCAGCGGACCAGCCATCCATCCCATCGCTGTGCGTTGTGTTCATGATATCTGCCGTGCCGTAGACGTGCCCGTCATTGGCATTGGAGGCGTGTGTAGCGGACGCGACGTAATCGAAATGCTGCTGGTTGGCGCGACGGCAGTGGGCATCGGTTCAGCCGTCAATTACTGTGGGATCGAGGTGTTTGACCAAGTCATCGGACAAGTGAAACAGTACATGCGTGACCACAGCTACCGTTCATTAGATGAGTTTCGAGGCAAAGCCTTGCCGAGAGGGAAAAATGGTCTATCGCCCGCCACGTGACCAGGTCCGGCTTCAACGCCTACGTGTCGCGGCAGCGGTGATTGAAGCCGACCGCATCTTGTTGGTGGCCCACCAGTTCCCCAACAACCCTCGCGCTTGGCTGCTTCCCGGCGGTGGCGTAGAGTTGGGCGAAACGCTCGTTGAAGCGACGGTCCGTGAGGTCTACGAGGAGACCGGTCTGGAAGCCGAGATTGAACGTTTGTTGTTCTGGCGCGAGTTTTTCGATTGGCGCTACACGCTGGAATTAACCTTCCTGGCGCACCCCACGGGTGGTCAATTGAGCACCGGTTACGACCCAGAGTTTGAAACACAGGTTATCAAAGAGGTGGCCTGGTTCCCACTGGCCGATCTATCAGACGTGGATATTGTGCCAACCGTGCTACGCCAGCGGTTGCCGGTCGCCTGGCGCGCTGGTTTTGATGGTCACGAGACCTATCTGGGCCTGACCGAGTCCTTTGCCGAGGCGCTGCGCGGGTGGCAAGCTGGTGCACCGCCAGACATCCCCAGCCAAGCCCGACTCAATTTACCCGAATGATTTTGAGGCTTTATGCTGCCGCAAACTGTCAGAATACTGGAGATTATAGACGAGACACGTGTCGTCAAGACGTTCATCCTTGACGCATCGCTGTCTGATGCTGAACCAGGACAGTTTGTCATGCTATGGCTGCCCGACGTGGACGAAAAGCCGATCAGCATCGCCGCCCCCAGCCCGTTGACGTTGACCGTCGCCCGCGTGGGACCGTTCAGCACGGCGCTGCACCAGTGCCGCGTCGGCGATTACCTGGGTTGGCGCGGGCCGTTCGGCCACCCTTTTGAACCGTGCCTGGACAAACCCGCAGTACTCGTCGGCGGCGGTTACGGAGCTGCACCGCTTCACTTTCTGGCGACCCGCACCCAAAACAGCGCATCACCGCCTCGGCCACTCATCGTCGCCCTCGGCGCCCGTCGCCAGGAACATCTTACCTTCGTTGATCGCTTTCGCGCCCTGGGTATCACGCCTATCATCGCGACCGACGATGGCTCTGTCGGATACAAGGGATATGTCACGGATGCCGTCCTTCACTACCTGGATCAGCACCCGTCGCTTGGCTCGCCGCCTGCAGTCATCTATGGCTGTGGCCCCGAGGGTATGCTGGTTGCCCTCTATCGCCTCGCCCGCGAACGGGGCCTGGAGGCACAGCTCAGCGTCGAGCGATACATGAAGTGCGGCTTTGGCGTCTGTGGGCAGTGCGCCCTGGACGGCCTGCTCGTCTGCCTGGACGGGCCGGTTTTCACCCTCGATCAACTGGACGGCATACGTGATTTTGGACGGTATCACCGCAGCGCGACGGGACGGCGTCTACCGGTGTAGATCACACATGGTTCATCGCAAGGGCTTATCTTTATGAAAAATACCAAGAATAGTTTGAGACGCCGATGTCTGAAAATCCGCGAGAGCATGTCACCCGAAAAGGTGAAAACGTGCAGCCGGGCGGTGTGCAATCACTTGAGCAACTGGCCAGTCTTCCAACGAGCCAACACCCTGCTTGGTTTCCTCGCCTTCCGCAACGAGATCGGCCTGGGTCAACTATTTGAGCAGTGGCCCGACAAGCGCTGGTTGATCCCTCGTATCTTGGAGAACGCAGCGCACACACCTTCCCTGACGCTCCACCCTTACGACCCATCACGGTTGGTGCGCCATCGCTTCGGAATGCTGGAACCAGACCCCAATCTACCGATTGTCGATCCGAGTGACGTTGAGATGATCCTGGTGCCCGGCGTCGCCTTTGACCGCCAGGGAGGACGGTTGGGTTTTGGTGGTGGCTTTTACGACTGCCTGCTGCCGCGAGCAGGCGGCATCACCCGCGTTGGTGTGACCTACGACGAGCTGGTGCTCGATGCCATCCCGACGCAGCCGTGGGATTGTTGCGTCGATTGGCTGGCAACTCCCACCGGGCTAATCAAGACCGGTCACGCGTCATCCACAGATCATTCATAGCAGAGGCAGCACCGCACGTCAACGAGGCTCCGCGAACCACATACATCCCTGGTTTGCGAGCACCTGACGGGGCCCGTGCTGCAAACCCTTGGTACTGGAATGGAACAGTGACGTGACACAGAACCTCTTTATCAAGAGTGGCTGGATCGTCAAAAAGACGACGGCCGCGCCGGTGAACATCCTCATTGCCGACGGGCGCATCGTCGCGGTCGGTCCCAACATAGAACCCACACCCGACGCCGAGCTG
>CBFDAD010000214.1:0-3859 GCA_965602705.1 uncultured bacterium | reverse complement strand
GTGGAAGATATCTACAGGGTCGGAAACAAAGTCTTGACCGTCGACAACGTGGACGACCCGGAGAACCTGGGCCTGCGTTACGTTTCGGAGTGCCCATAATGCCGGAAGCCGTTCAGGATACGATATCGAGAACTGACAGTACACCGCCGGTTCTCCGCACCGTTAAGGTGTCCAAACACTTTGGCCACGTCCAGGCGCTGTCCGAGGTCAGTCTGGAATTGACCGCTGGCGAGATCGTCGGCTTGGTCGGCGACAATGGTGCGGGCAAGTCGACGCTGATCAAGTGTATAAGCGGCGTATATCGGCCTGACGGCGGCCACGTCGAGATTGATGGACAACGGGTGGCCCTTGATTCACCGATGGACGCCCGCCGTCAAGGAATCGAGACGGTCTTTCAGGACTTGTCATTGGCGCCCGACCTCACCGTCGCCGCCAACGTTTTCCTCGGGCGCGAGCTGCGGCTACCCGGCCTCTTGGGTCGGCTGGGATTCCTGGACTTTCGTCAGATGCGCACACAGGCGAAAAAGTACATCCGTGACATCGGCGTCGACCTGCCCTCTGTTGATGTGTATGCAGAGTTGCTTTCAGGCGGACAGCGGCAGGCCGTCGCCATCTCCCGGGCTCGGGCTTGGGCATCGCGCGTTTTGCTGCTCGACGAGCCGACGGCAGCTCTGGGCGTGCGCCAGAGAAACATCGTACTAGACATCATTCGCGCTGGCCGCGAGCGAGGTATGACCATTCTGATCATCTCTCACGACCTCCCCTTGATCCTGGAGGTGGCTGATCGTTTGGTTATTCTCAGGCTGGGCCGGGTTGCAGCCCGTTTGCCCGCCCGGCAGGCGACTTATGAAGGTGTTGTGAGCACCATGCTTGGCCTCGAGGTGAACCATGCTAACGAACCGCTTTAAGCGTTGGGTGCGCTTGCTCGCTGGGCTACACTCCTTTTGGGTGTTGGTCATCCTGCTGCTGATGTGCTTGATGTTTACGTTACTCACGCCTGCAGGCACCTTCCTGACGCTGAACAATCTCAAGGCCCTCGCTACTGATGGCTCAGAGTTGATCGTTCTTACCATAGGGACCACCTTCGTGCTCATCGCCTCTGGGTTAGACTTGTCCATCGGTAGCATGCTGGTTCTCGACACCGTTGTCACTCTGAAACTGATTCTAGCCCTTGGGGGCGCCGAAGGCGGGGTCGCGGTCCTCTTGGTTGCCAGCCTGTTTGCCCCCGCCTTCGGCATGGCCATCGGCGTCGTCAATGGGCTTATGATCGCGTATCTCAAGATCCCCGCCTTCATCGCAACCCTCGGGACGCTTGGGGCGACCCTGGGCTTCGCACGCCTGGTCAGTGGCGGGACGAACCTGACAGGTGTGCCCGTAGCCCTTGTCAACGCCATCAATGACGAATTTCTCGGGGTCCCGCTGTCTGTGTTCATTGCAGCGGCGGTGGCCATAATCGGCGCTGTGGTTCTGCACTATACAAGTTTTGGCTTGCACACCTATGCCATCGGTTCCCACACCGAGGCAACGCGAAGATCCGGGATCCGCATCAACCGCCATCTCATCGCCCTTTATGCTCTCAGTGGCGTGATGGTGGGCATCGTCACGATGGTCGACCTGGGTCGTTTCGGGGTGGCGTCGATCAACGCCCACACCACTGACAACCTCCAGGCAATCGCCGGCGCTGTTATCGGCGGCACCAGTCTGTTTGGGGGTAGAGGCTCCATCCTGGGCGCAGTGATAGGCGCCTTCATACCTGCCGTCCTGCGCAACGGCTTCATCATCATGGGGTTACAACCGTTTTGGCAGGAGGTGGCGGTTTCTTTCGTCTTGGTCGCTGCCGTCTACTTTGACCAGTGGCGACGATCGCACCTGGAAACTCTACAAGCAATGTTACTGGAATCGGGCTCAACCTGACACTGGTGCCCAAATGGCCGTCAGTATCGGAGCGCAACTGCGCAACCAGACACCGCTGGCGGTTCCAATAGCGGCTTGCATCGACGCCAAAGGAACCGCCACGGCCAATTAACTCCAAAACAGGAGATAATGCGCAGGACACTCGTAGACATCCGGCGGGGCTTTTGCCCCGCTGGATGTCTGGCGGCTATGCAGTATAATGCCTTGATTCTCAGGAACTCTAGCTAAACACCGACGGAGCACTTGCTATTACCTGGCTCTTTGGAGCTCATCCTTATAGGAGCGTATCCCATGGACCTGTTACTGGGGTTAGATGTCGGCACCACAGCCACCAAGGCATCGCTTTTTGACCTGGCAGGAAACATCGTCGCATCCGCCAGCTACAACTACGGCCTCATCACACCTCAGGAGGGATGGGTCGAACAGGACCCTGAAGAGCTGTGGCGCGGCGTGGTGGAGACGTCGCGATCTGTGATGGAGCAAGTGCCTGCCGGTGGTCGCATAGTGGCACTCAGTCAATCATCCCAAGGCGGCACGACCATCCCCGTAGATGTCGACGGGCACGCGATTCGCAATGCTTTCAGTTGGATGGATCAACGCGCCGACGAGAACGCCGAATACGTTAAAGGGAAATGGGGTGCCGACTTTATCCACATGACCACAGGTTGGCCGTTATATTGCGGCCTGCCCCTCCAGCACATCGGCTGGCTTAGGGACAATCGCCCCGGCGAGTACGCAGCGGCTCGACATTTTCTCTTTGTCAACGACTTCATCGGCTTGCGAATGACGGGACGTCTTTGTATGAACCCCTCGGACGCCAGCATTACTCAGCTCATGAACATCGCCACAGCAGATTGGGACAAGCGCCTGATGGACATCGTCGGCATCACGCGTGACCGTCTCTCGCCAATCCGCCCTTCGGGACAGGTCGTGGGCACATTGACCGCAAAGTTCAGCCAGGCGACCGGCCTGCCTCAGACCGTCCCGGTTGTCAACGGCGCCCATGACCAATATTGCGCTGCCGTCGGCATTGGTGTGACCCAGCCAGGGCACGTGATGCTCTCTTGCGGCACCGCCTGGGTGCTCCTGGCCGTTCCGGCAAGCCTGGAGGCGGGCTTGCGCAGCGCCCTGTCCGTCAGTTGCCACGCCGTCCAGGGCCGCTGGGGAGCGCAGGTAGACTTGGGTGCCGTGGGCACGTCGGTGGAATGGTTCCTCGACAACGTATGGACTGAAAAGGGTACCGATGTACCTCGCGAGAGCCTATACAGTGCCATCAGCGAAGGCATAGCTCGATCCTCACCCGGCGCTCAGGGGTTGCTGTTTTTCCCGCTAAGCGGTGGACACGCTGCTGCCATCGGCCCGACCACTGGGGGATTTGTGGGCTTAACCTTGTCGCATGCACGCGACGACATGGCCCGCGCCGTATTGGAGGGGGTTGCCTTTGAATTGCGCTGGGCAATCGAGGAGGCGCAAAAGGCCAGGGTGGATATCACTGAGTTAAAGATGGTCGGTGGAGCCGCGGAGAGTTCTGTTTGGCCGCAAATCGTTGCCGACATCACAGGCGTCCCCGTCATCTTACCCGCCGCGAAACAGGCAGCGAGCCGTGGTGCGGCCATCCTCGCCGGCGTCGGCGTGGGTATCTTCTCTGATCCAGAAGCCGGCTTTGCCGCCTTTGGGGTCCAGGAGACGCGCGTTGAACCTGTCTCCGCAAACCGAAGCCGATACGACGATCTGTTCACAAAGTACCAAAGGCTGTATCAGGCTTTTGGGAGTTGAACGCGTCAGTTGACACACAGCTCTTCGTCCCAAGGGCTCAAATACGCTGCCGTCTCTGGTTGATCCTCAAAAAATCACTGGGAAAATTCAGGAAGCGTATCCCTGCCGGACGGGGCGAATCTGATCTTGGCCAAAGCGGACTTTGTAACCGTTTTCTAGTAGACGCTTC
>CBFDAD010000213.1:0-3887 GCA_965602705.1 uncultured bacterium | reverse complement strand
GTTATCCCTGGGACTTTGGCAACTGTCTCTTCCCCAGCCAAGCACGGCCGACACGTTCCCCTTTGACAGCCCCATCCCCCCCGTCGGCGACCCCCAGCTTGAACTCGCCAAGACCGGCGACACAGACAAACCCCAGGTAGGCGACGAGATCGAATACACACTCACTTACGCCAACACCAAGCCCGGAACGCAAGCCTTTAACGTGCGGCTGTACGAGTTCTTGCCAGCGGGCGTTCAATTTCTCTCCTCCAATCCGAACCCGACCGCTTATCAAGACAAGGCACTTCTTTTCACTGCCCCCTCTATTGGACCCACGACGGACGAGACACAGATAAACGTGAGGGTGCGCGTGTTAGAGGGGTATGATCAGTTATACAACCACTCACTAGTGGTGGCCGACGGCGTCATCCCTGCCCATGCCGCGTTGCTGACGCGCGTGACGCAGCCACCCGCCTGGTTGCGCCTGGTCAAAACGGGCCATTCGGCCGTGCTGGTCAACGACGTGTTGGTCTACACGTTGCTGTGCCAGAACACGGGCGAAGCGACGGTCAACCAAGTCACGTTAGTGGACGTGCTGCCAACTGGTCTGCCACTGGTGAATGCCTCCCCCATGCCTGACAAAGCGACGCTACCGGTGCTCGTGTGGTCGCTGGGCGACCTGGGGCCAGGCGAACGTCGCACGGTCGTCATTACCACCACGGCCCCTGCTTCCACTGGTGTCATCACTAACACTGCGCTGGTGGATGCCCGGCAACGGGTGGTCACGCAGACGTTATTTGCGACGCGGGTCATCAGCACGGGTGCGATTCTACGCGTGACAAAAACAGGCTCTGCACCAATGGTGCGCGTGGGCGACGAACTGGTGTACGTACTAGGGTACGAAAACGCCGGCAACGAGCCAGCCACCGGGGTCAAGTTGACCGACACTTTTCCCATCGACATTGTCGTGAACGCCGCCAACCCAGCGCCCTCACAGCTAACGGACCAGCAAGGTATGTGGGCGCTTGACACATTGAACCCGGGCGGCTCGGGTCAAATCGTGATCACTACCACGGTGATGGGGACGGGGGATAGAACACTGCTCAACAGGGCCGATATCACGGCACAGCCCGGCAGTTATCCAGGGTACGCCGAGCTAGAGACGGACGTAAGGTTGCTCCAGTTATACTTGCCGATTGTGATGCAACGCTATTGATGTTTGCAATTCTGACGTCAAAATATCAAAATTCCACCAGATTATATCGTGCCAGGCTTGTAAAGAACGGTTTTTTAAGGTAACTGGCAGCAATATATTTGCACCTATGGCGTTTCTTGTGTTAATATAGGCGCGTAAGTTGGTTGATTAGGGCGGCCAGTACCCCCCCCCCAACTGCCGCCCGGACCAAAGACTCAGCGCCATTTTTCTGGATGGCGCTGAGTTTTTCTTTGCGGATTCCCAGATCTTGTTGTACAATTTTGTTCTCCCACTCCGCTCACCTGCCCGGGTGCCCCGCGCCACCTCTGCAGGGGAGGCAAATGTGCATATCGACGCGGTGCGGGATGGGACGTTGTCCATGCCATTCTGGAGGTGATCTTATATGCCACACAACGAACGCCTGATCCGTACGCTTGTCATTTTAGGCATCTGTTGCGCCCTGGTTTACCTGGGTAAATTCCTCTTCGAGGTCGCTCAAAGCCTGGCTGACCTGATCTTGCTCTTGGGCATAGCCTGGTTGATCGCCTATATACTGGGACCTATCGCCCAGTGGCTAAACCAGGGTTCGATCCCTCAGACGGTGATAGGATGGGTTCGCCAACGCTGGGGGGAACGCCCGGCTGGACGGTTGGAAGCGTTTCGCATCCCTTACGGCCTGGCTGCCGCACTGCTCTATGTGTTGGTGCTCTTGAGCCTGGTGCTGGCGACCGTGCTGATCACCCCCCGCATCATCAAGCAATTGGGGCAACTGGCAAACCGTTTACCGGACTATACTCAACAGGCCCCCGCTTGGTGGGAGAGCATACAAGACGAGATCGTGCAACGCTTTAACGTGGACCGGGAACTGTTGTTAAAGGTTGACCCGGTAGAAGGACTCGTGGAAAGGGCGGCATCGGCACTGCCTGACGCGCTGGGGGACGCCGTCACAGTCGTGCAAAGGATTGCCGGAGGCGTCGCCAACACCTTGCTGGTGCTCATTCTGAGCCTTTACATCATGCTCGACGGCAAGCGGCTGTCCAAGCAAGTGTACCGCGTGGTGCCCTTGCGTTTTCAGGACGAGTTACAATTTGTGTTCAGCACCGTTGACCGTACCTTTGGCGGCTTTTTACGCGGCCAGGTATTAATGGCACTGATACAAGGTGTTTTCACAGGGATAGTCATGCAAATCCTGGGGTTGCAGTTTGCCATAACCATCGCTACCCTGTCAGGTTTCGTGATGTTCATCCCCGAACTCGGCGCACCGATAGCCTTAATCGCGCCCACGCTGGCCTCCGCGTGGCAGGGTTCCAGCGCTACGATCCCTCTGCTCGTCACCCTGTTTGTCTTTCAGCAGCTATTGCTCCGCATCGTGATTCCCAGGATCATGAGCAAAGCCATCGGTATGCCGTCTTTTCTGGTTCTGGTGTCGGTGTTAGTCAGCACCAGGTTGATGGGTTTCTGGGGTTTCTTCTTTGGCATTCCAGTGGCCGGGGCGCTGTACATTATCAGCGTCGTTACTCTGGAGGAAGTCAAGCAGGCCGTCGATGCGCGAGACAAGCAGGGACACCCTGTAGATAACACGGAGTGAGAAAAGCTCTAAAACAGCCCTATCTTCGGGCTGGAGTGGCGAATACAATAACAACCGCGACCAGGATCAACGAGACGACGAACCAGGCCAGAAAAGTCTGCCCTAACATCTGCCAGCGCAGATCCGTGTACTCAAACACGGCGACGTAACGCTCACTCTTCGGAGTCAGCTCGGTCACCTCGGCATAGTAACCCCAGGGCCAACCATGGACCGTGGCCTCCCGCACTAAATCGGCCAACCCCGGGTCCGATAGCGTCTCCTGTGTCTCAGTCGTATAGAAAAAGGTCGCGGCAGTAGCCAGGGCCGCCAAAACAAACACCAGAATTATAAAGCGCTTCGGCATCATTCCTCCTATAAACACAAACATGCCAAGTCTAGCACATCGCAATAGGAGTGTCAATCACTAGAAGACGTCAAGGGGAGAGCCACCCGGTTCTCCCCTTTGCTTTACATCGTAGGTTTGCGGATATGAACAGTGCCCAGCACCACCTGTCTGCACAGCGTCCCCGGAGTGACACGGAAGGGGATCACGGTGGTGCTGGGCACAATACCTTCTGTTATCGATTGCAATCAGCCAGTGGACCAGTACGGAAATAGGTTTAACGAACTACCGGTCGCTTTCGCACAGCATCGCCCGTCCCCCGGCGACGCGGTAGTCGTAGGTTTGCCCCTCCAGGCTCAAGAGCACGCGATAGCCCGGCGTGATCACCTGCAAATACATCATGCCCCTCTGCGGACAACCCAGGCTTGAGTCACGAAACTGTACGCTCTCGACGGAAACCAACTCTATCTGGTCGTCACTCACTCCCATTTTATCGGCCAACGCCTCTATAGCCGCCTCCACTGCCTGCTCTTGTTTTCCAACCATTTCCCCTGTGCTCCCTGGCTCCTCTTTGGGGCCGCGCGGCCCCTCGATGATGCCCGCGACGTCGGTCACCACCTCGGTCACGGGTGGGACAGGCAGAGGTGACGCCCCCAGCGGCGAAGACAGCGCCTCGTCAGCGGAGGCGGGGACCAGCGGCGACGACTCGCCTTCAGGGGAAGGTGCGGCCGTCAAAGTCGGCGCTTCTTCCAACTCCTCCGGAACGACGCAAGCCGCTAGTACCAACGTCAAAACGGCAAAAC
>CBFDAD010000212.1:0-3891 GCA_965602705.1 uncultured bacterium | reverse complement strand
ACGGTCGCCACGACCGAGCGCGTTTCCGGCTGTGGTGCAAGCTCCCCGCCCGGCAAGGAAGCGTCGGCAATAGGCTGCCACAGTTCAGTGCCGGGAAAGTCGAGGTTGCCGCTGTGAAAAAGGGCGTGCTGCCAGCTCCAAAAGTTGATCGCCGGCAGGCCTAACTCTCGCGCTTTCCCCACAAAAGCGGTCACCTGGTCCGGACGGGCGGTCCACCACCAGGCACCGTCGTCCTGCCACTCCCCATAGGCAGCGCCGGTAGGGATGTAAATCCGGCTGGGCCAGCGGTCGGTGTACTCCCGGTGAGAGCGTTCCAGTTGCCCGGCCGGGTCACCACCCGACTGGGCCACCCAATAGACCTGGGGCATTGCAATCTGACATTGAGCCAGGAATTCGTCAAAGGGATAAGCCCCTTGTATACTGGGAAAGCGGAAGCTGCTAAGCGCCATTGGTAAATCGGGCAGGGCCGCCCGCAACCGGTTCATATACCGGGTGGCCGTGCCGGCCGGTTTGTCCCGATATTGCCCTTCGGCGTCGATGGCAAAACCGCTCAAGCGCAGACTGTTGATACGCTGGATAGCGATGTTGGCTTCGCCGATAGGGTCGTCGCCATAGACAAAACCCCACCCCCACACATCAAGCCCGGCCGTTTGCAGCGCGTTGATGGCGGCCACGGTCACGCCTTCGTGGGCGCTGTCAGGGAAGGTCTCAGCCCCGTCGGTGACCTTGACCAGAACGTGCCTCAGGCCGGCTGCCTGGGCCCGGGACACGATCTGCTGGGCGTTCCCATTCTCGCACTCTTGGACCTGCCATATAAAGATTCCTGTGCCCTTGAGCATTTTTCGCCTCCTTTCCTTCGCGCATCACTCAATCGGCAAGAACCCATCCGCTCACATCCCATCCAAATGCACCATCTCAGCTACCTGCCGCCCCATCTCGACGGCATAATTGGAGCCCCGGTCCCAGGGATACACCTGGCTCATGCTGGCATAATAGAGCCCGGGGACCGGCGTGCGTAGCGATGGGATGTTTGCTGAATGCCCCACCGAGGGGACCGGTTGGGCGTATTCATCGCGAAACAACCACGAGCTTCGCACCCAACTCGGCTCAAAAGCGGGGTTGATCTTTTTCAACGCTGGCATAAAGGTCGCCAGCAGTTCCTCCTGGCTCATTGTAAAGTAGCGATGCTCCGGCTTGACGTAATCACCGCAGTAAACCAAATGGTCGCCGCCATAATGTTCCGGCGAGAGATAATTGGTGTGCTCCACCAAGGCCATAAAGGGGAATTCGTTCTGGCCCTGGTCGGGCGATCGAGCCGGCAAGTTGAGCCAGTAAGTACGTTGCATCAACTGCTGTTTTAGCGCCAGGATGAGGGCCACAGCGCCCATTGATTTCAGCTCGCGCAGTTGTGACAAATAATCAGGTGGCAGATGGGGAGTCAGGCTGGCCATCAGGCCAGGCCCCACGGTGACGATGACGGTGTCATAGGACCGCTGTTCCTCGACGGTCCTCACTTGCGACCCACCGCCTTCCGCTGGTATTATCTCCTGCACCCGCGTGTTGAGTCGAATCGTCCCGCCCTGGGCGCTGACGCGCTCCGCCAGCGCATCGACAAACGCTTGAAAGCCACCCACAAAGCTGCCCAGACGCGATGTGCGCTTGTAGACGCGCGCCCAGAACCAGGCCATGTTGACCTCTTTGTAATAGTCGCCAAATTTGCCGATGAGCAACGGCTGCCACAGCGTTTCGTAGGCCTCGCGGCCCATATAGCGCCGCAACCACTCGTGGGCGGTGTGGCGCTCTAGCGGACGCCAGTTGCGGGTCAACTTTAGATATACGCCGGTCAAGCCATAGCGAATCTTGGCCGGCCAGGAGATGATGGGCAGTTTCAGCGCGCTGAGCGGGCTATCGTGTTGGTAAATGCCGCCCTCGTGCCAGTTAGAGGTGATCGGTCGAGGGAAAAGGAGCTTGTCGCCCAGCCCCAACTCCTCAATCAGACCGATGACCGCCTGGTCGTTGGCGAAAAAGTGATGATAATATCGTTCCAGCGACCAATCCCAGCTTTCATCCTTGAACCCTGCTGACAGCCCCCCGACAAAGTCAGCGGCCTCGTACACTGTCACACTGTGGCCATTTCGCGTCAGGTCATACGCGGCAGTCAAACCCGCTATTCCTGCACCAACGACAGCGATGTTCATAGCATCGTCTCCGATGTTTCCAGTTCCGTCTCCACCTCTCCGCGCGCCCGCTGTGCCGCGCTCCACGTCAATCCCTTGCGTCCAAAGTAGTAGGCGCCCAGAACGGTGATGGGGAACCACAGCGCCACGTGCAACACCACCGTGTAGGCACTGGCCAGTGTGCGCCCCACGCCAAAGGCGGCCAGGGTCTCGATACCGGCCCAGTCAAAGGGGCCAATGCCGCCTGGTGCCGCAGGGATGGTCAACGCCAGGTTGGCCAGACCGTTCATCAGCATCAGGACAAAGAAGCTGACCTCAAAGGGAAAAACGTGCATCACAAACCAGTATATCACCGTCTCTAACGACCAGACGACGATCGAGGTAAAAAGAATCATCACCAGGTCGCGCCCGCGCCGCAGCCCGACCAGGCCCTCCATAAAGCGGTCAGTCAGGCCCAAGAGCTGACCGCGGAAGCGGGTCGGCACCAGTCGGTTGATGAGCGCGCTGTACAGGCGTCGGGCAGTGGCCGGGGCCGCGGCCATGGCCAAAAAGATCACCAGCGCGCCCAGAAAGGCCAGGCTTGCCAACACCACCAGGCGACGCAGGTCAGGCTGTAAGTCAGGCACAGCGGGCAGCGTAACAAAGACAAACAACAACATGACCAACCCGTCGAAAATGCGCTCGACCAGGATAGTCGCCAGACTGGCGCTCATGCTTATACCCTCGTCCCGCTTGAGTACATAAGCGCGTAAGAACTCGCCAGCACGGGCGGGATAGACGTTATTGCCCATATAGCCAATGGTGACTATCGGAAAAAGTCGGCGCAGGGGCACCGGCTTGAGAGCGCGCAGCATATAATGCCAGCGCCAGGTTCGCGCCCATACCGCTCCGAAATAGACCAGGACGCCGGGAATCAGCCAGCCATAGCTGGCCCCCCGCAGGTCGCTCCAAAAGCGTTCCAGGTCGAGCCCGCGTAACGCTAGCACCAAGAAGAAGACGCTAACTACTATGCCTAACCAAAATTGCCAACGTTTCAAGAATCTTGCTCCACAAAGAATTTTTTCAGACTCAGTATCCACAAATGCTCTGAGGGGACCCAGCGCCGAGCAAATTGGAACTACCGGCTACCGTTGATTTTATCACAGCTACTTTAGTTGACAAGAGGAAAAAAAAGCGGGCAAGGGGATGCCTTGCCCGCCGGCTGGTCGCACGTGAAAATCAGCTCATCACCATCGGAACGGCGCCGGGCAACATTTCGCCCAAGACCTTTTCCATCGCAATCGTATGGCTACAGCGACCTCGACTGGCAAAGAAATCGCAACTGCAACACCACTGACCGTTATTGTAAGACACGATATGCCCACGGTGCGTCCCCTGTACCTTTACGGTGAACTGCCGGAACTCAAAGCGATCACGTTCCTGCGCATAACGAACACCCTTTTCAATCTTGCCGATCATTGCAGAATCCATATGCCCTCCTACTAGGGTTGGGCTTGGGTAAAAAGAAAAAACGCACGCTGGTCTCGCCACGACCACGTGCGCAATATCCACCACAAATCAGAATACTGGCCAATCTCTTTCACCCTGGGCAAAATACGCTACTTTCCTTTCCGACTTGGTTTACAGTATACAACCATTGAGGTCCTCTGTCAACCTCAAATTTCCCTCTTGACAAATAGAACATTTGTTCTATAATTAGAGATATAGAATGTTT
>CBFDAD010000211.1:0-3936 GCA_965602705.1 uncultured bacterium | reverse complement strand
AAAGTCGTGGTCGTTCACCAACCGCGACAGCAAAAAGAGGGGTGCTGGCGAGGTGCGCATGATCGGCGTCTCGGTGTGCCAGATCACATCGGGAAAAACCCGGCCAATGTCCTCGTGCGTGCAGGTGATCAGGTGGTGCCGGGTGCCCAGGTGTTCAGCCATCCGCCACTGGAAGGCGCTCTCGTCAAAGTCTGCGTCAGCGAAGGCGATGGAAAAGGTCTCCAAGCGATTATCAGTATAATGGTGGATGAGCGCTGTGATGGTGGAAGAGTCTAGCCCGCCACTGAGGTAAGCACCGACAGGCACATCAGCTCGCAGACGGATCTGGGTGGCGTCCACCAAGAGTTCGCGGAGTTGCTGGGCGCAATCTTCTAGCGCAGGTCGCCGGTCAAGGGACGAAGCGCTGGCGGCAGGTTCGACCTCGGGGAAGGAAAGCTGCCAGTAGCGTTCGACCTGGATTTCACCGCTGGGGGTGACCAGGAGCCAGTGACCCGGTGGCAATGTCTGTATGCCCTGAAGGGCGGTGCGTGGTGACAGAGGGCTCCAGAAGGTAAAGATCTGGTCCAGCGTGACTGGATCCAACTCAGCCGGCACGCGCGGGTCGGCCAGCAATGCCTTGATCTCGGAAGCAAAGATGAATGCGCCTTCCTGAACAGTGTAGTAGACGGGGCGGATGCCCAGCCGGTCGCGCGCGATAAAGAGCGTGCGCGCCCGTTCGTCCCAGATGGCAAAAGCGAACTGGCCGTTCAGATAGTCTACGCAAGCGGGGCCGTACTCTTCGTAGAGATGAACGATGACCTCGGTGTCCGAATCGGTGCCCAGGCGGTGCCCCAGGCGTTCCAGTTCGGGCCGTAGTTCGACATAGTTGAAAATCTCACCGTTAAAGACGATCCACAGCGTGCCGTCTTCGTTGCTGATCGGCTGCTGGCCGCCACCCAGGTCAATGATGCTCAAGCGGGCGTTACCCAGTCCCACGCCGCTGCGCGCGTCCTGAAAGATATACAGGCCAAACTGATCTGGCCCGCGATGTCGGATAGTTCCGAGCATCCCTCGCAAAAGCGCCGGGTCAATGGGATGGCTGCGCGTCAGGTTTAACGTGCCAACAATGCCACACATCTCAGGCCAGGCCTGTTTTCTTGATCTTGCCGCTTGTTGTCTTGGGCAACGCGTCACGGAATTCGACGACTTGTGGTATCATAAAATCCTCGAGGTAGGCACGGCAGTGGCGCAGCACATCCTTTTCTGTCAACCTGCTATCATTGGTCACGACGAATGCTTTGATCGCCTCGCCCAAGATGGGATCGGGTACACCGATGACGGCTGCTTCGACCACACCGGGCAGGCTATAGAGCACGTTCTCGATTTCTTTGGGGGCGACCTTTTCTCCACGGCTCTTGATGATGTCATCTTTGCGCCCGACAAAATAAAGAAATCCCTCTTCATCCATACGGAAGACGTCGTCGCTGTAGCAGACCCGTTCACCGGGAATGGGGCCGGGCCGGTAGCGCTTGGCCGTTGCCTCGGGGGCTTCCCAGTAGCCGCGCATCACGTGGCCACCCCGTACGACCAGCTCTCCCATTTGATTGGGGCCGAGCCGCTTCCCCTGCTCGCCCTCAATCCAGACTTCGGTGCCGGGAATGGCGATGCCGACGGAACCAGGGCGCACGTCCAACTGCTCGGGCGGCAGGTAGAGTGTGCGCTTGGTTTCGGTCAGACCGTACATTGAGTACAAGGTGGCATGCGCGAACTTGGCTCGAATCTGCTGAATGTGGCTCGGTGGCAGGGCCGCGGCGGTGTTGGTGAGGTAGCGCAAGTGACTCAGATCGAATTTGCCCAAGTCCATCTGCAGCAGAATGGCAAAGATGGTGGGCACGCCAGGGAAACCGGTGACCCGCTCTTCTTCCATCCTTTTGAGAACCTGGGCTGGGAAGGCGAAGGAGCGTTCCAGGACCAGGGCGCCGCCAAATTTAAAGACCATCAACAGTTGGTAGAGACCATAGTCGAAGGACATGGGCAGCGCGTTGATCACAATGTCATCAGGCGTGTTTTCCAGGTAGCTGATGATCGAGGAGGCAGCAAAGACCACGTTGCTGTGGGCTGACATCACGCCTTTGGGCTCGCCGGTGCTGCCTGAGGTGTAGATCAGGCACGCCAGGTCTTGGTCGATGCACTGGCGAGGGGGGCATGTGGTCGCATAGTCTGTTTGGATGGTTTGAAAGGCGAGCAAGTCATCCCGGTTCTGTGCCGCTTCAACCGCGCCCGTTTCGGTTAGCACGGTGAATTTGAGTGAAGGCGCTTTTCCCATCACCTCCTCGGCAATGGCAGCCTGGCGGGTGCGGGTGACCAGGGCGGCGGCGCGACAATTGTTCACCAGGTAGACCAGTTTGTCCTGTTTGGTGGTTGCGTTAACGACGACAAACACGCCGTTGGCTTTGAGCGTGGCGAAAATACCCACCACTAGCTCGACGGTGTTGGGCAGGAAAAGAGCCACGCGGTCACCTCGCTTCACGCCTTTGTCGCGTAGAGCGTTGGCCAGCCGGTTCGCCATGGCGTCGATCTCAGCGTAGGTCAGCCGCCGTCCACCACAAATGAGGGCCACCTTGTCAGGCGTGCGGGCGGCACTCTGTTCCAGAAAATCGTTAACTAGTAGCATTGTCCGAGTTCCCCAATCGCGAGTCTACAGATAGTAGACCGGGGTGTCAGGTTGACTTGAACTCGACGTAAGCGGCGAGGTTGTTCACGCTGTCAAAATTGTCCGGTATGATCTCCTCATCGGCGACCTCTACGTTAAAGGTCTCCTCGACAAACATGACCAGCTCCAGCACCCCGGTCGAATCAATGATGCCTTCTTCCAGCAAGGAGGCATCGTCGCCCAGGTTAAAACCGTTGCTGCTGAATAAAAAGTTCTCGGCCAGATATTGTCGGATTTGCTTTTTTATGTCCATACTGTCACCTTTCCCAACCTTGAATTTCGGCGATGCGACGGGCAGGGTTGCCGGCCATCAGCGAGTTTGGTGCTACGTCACGTCGCACCACTGAGCCAGCGGCAATGACCGAGTTGTGCCCAATCCTCACCCCTTTAAAAATAAGCACATGGCTACCGACCCACACGTCGTCCTCGATGATCACTGGCTTGGTCACCGGTGGGCGACTGTCGTCCCCCATCACGATCTGGTGAAAGTCCGAGTCCGTGATGTCACAATCCCAAGAGATGGAACAACGCTTGCCGATCTCAACTCGTTCAGCGACGTTGATGATCGTTCGGTCGCCGATCTCCGAACCGACGCCGATGTGCAGATGGGCTGGCTCCGTCCCGCGGCCGACGACACCCAGGCGACAGCCGGGTCGAATCACGCAAGTACCGCCTGTTGTGATGCGGCCGTGTCGTTTCTCGATGTGTACGCCTCGTCCTAGTAGCACTGGGTGGTGTGTGTCAAAGTGATAAAAACGCACCAGCCAACGCAGCAGGTCGAAGACGAAACCACACTTGGCGCGAAAGGAGCGGGCCGCGAATTTGTGCAACAATCCGGAAAGCCCATAGGCTTGATCTTGACTGGATGCCATTCCCATACACCTGCGATTCTATCAATTAATAGTGAGAGGTCGGTCGCCTAGGCGTTAGAGTTCTGTTAGAAGCAGCGCTGACCTACGTTGAGCTTGGGCCAGGTTGTTACACAGGGGAGGTTTCCATGGCCTCACGATAGATCATCTCCAAACGTCCGGCGATGTTGTTCCAGTTGTGCTGGCTTTCCACATAGCCACGACCGGCCTGCCCCAATGTCTTGCGGCGCTGATCATCGGCCAACAGCGTCAAAATCGCCTCCGCTAATTCCTGGGCAGAGTCGCCAACCAGCAGATGTGTGCCGGGTTCGACTGCCAGGGCGTGACAAGTGCCGGGGGTGGTGACGACGGGCGTGCCCATAGCCATTGCTTCCA
>CBFDAD010000210.1:0-4005 GCA_965602705.1 uncultured bacterium | reverse complement strand
GAGGGGCAGCGCTGGCTGCAAGGGGACCAGTTTGACGCCGTGATGAACTATGTCTGGAGCCGGGCGGTGTTGGGTTTCACGCTGGGGCGCAAACTGCCCAAGAAACTGCGGCCTGGTGATTTCAAAATCGAGCCGCTCAATGCTTCCCAGTTCGCCGCCGAGATCAAGCGCCTGTTGGCGTTGCATCCGGCTGCAGTCACTCATGCGCAGCTCAATTTGCTGGATAGTCACGATACCGCTCGCTTCCTCACTTTGGTCCACGGTGAGACGTCAAGGCTGCGGCTGGCGATGCTGCTCCAGATGACGTTTCCCGGCGCCCCTTGTATCTACTATGGTGATGAGATTGGTATGCAGGGCGGCCCCGACCCGGACTGTCGAGGTGCCTTCCCGTGGGACGAAACCAAGTGGGACCAGTCGTTGCTGGACGATGTGCGTCGCTTGGTGTCGTTGCGCCACGAATTGGCACCACTGCGCCGGGGGGACCTGGTCACGCTATACAAAAGCCAGAAGCAGAACGTGTACGTCTTTGCCCGGCGTTATCAGGGTGAGTCGGTATTGGTGGCCATTAACTGCGATGAACGGGACTTTGATCGTTGGCTGTTGGCCGGAAAGACCGGCTGGCCCGATGGCGTGCACCTGAGCGACCGGTTAGGGGGGGCGGGCGCCACTGTGCGCGATGGCAAGATTATGGGACTCAAGCTGCCGCCGCTGTCCGGTGCTGTGTTAACCCCGGGGACATCATGACAAAGGAGCCACAAAGCGGCGCTTTGAGCAAACCCTGGTATCTCTACCTCCTGGCTTGCGCCGACGGCACGACTTACACTGGCATCACCACCGACCCGCGCCGGCGATTGCGCGAGCATAACGCCGGGCGCGGCGCTCGCTACACGACTCAACAGAGGCGTCGCCCGGTCCGCTTGCTGGGCGTGTGGCGCTTTGCGGACCGGGCGACTGCCACCCGCGCCGAAGTGCGCTTCAAACGCCGTCCCGCGACTCGCAAGCGGCAACTGGCTGCCACGCGCGTCCCTTTCGAGGATGCGTCCTTTTGTCCCGAGTACCTGGACGAGGGCGTGGTTTAGGTTCATAGTGCGCGCTTCAGCGCTCCGTCCCGGCGATGAATCGCCGACTACGAACGAGAGTTGACGTTGCTCCGCGTACTTGCAGGACGAGGCGCTAATTTAGGTTCATAGTGCGCGCTTCAGCGCGCCGTCCCGGCGCTGTGGCTCTAATCTTTTGGGGACGGCCGGGACAACCAGGCGAGCGCCGCCATCACCAGGATCCCCATCACGATTAGCGCTAACAGTTTGTACAGACTTGACGGAATGAGTAGGGCCAGGCTGCCAAAAAGGCCGCAGAAACCGTAATAGATGGCTACGATCTGCCGCTGCGACAATCCCAGGTCGAGCAGGCGAAAGTGAAGATGGTCGCGTCCCGATTGTGAGGGGCGCACGCCTCGCCGCCAGCGGTTAAAAATCAACCAGGCCACGTCGATGATGGGGATGCCCATCACCAGCAGCGCCGTGGCAATGCGCGCCGGTGCCAGGATTGACAGCGTCGCCAGGGCATAGCCCAGCGTCATCGCGCCAGCGCTGCCCATGAAAACCCGCGCCGGGAAATGGTTGCGAGGGAGAAACCCCAGGCACGCGCCTGCCAGCGCCGTGGGGAACAGCGCCACGTTGACCCGCATCGGCTCGTGAACGCGCGCCAGGTTGTAAGAATGGATGGCAAACAAAAGGGCCGCGATCGCCGCCACACCCGCTGCCAGCCCGTCCAGCCCGTCCAGCCAGTTCACCGTGTTCATCATCCCCATGACCCAAAAGACCGTAAAGCCAAAGGTCACCAGATCGGGCAGGCGCATGGGCGCTCCGCTTAGGGGATTGGTTATCTCTTGAATAAAGACGATGTGGGTGATGGCGATGAGCGCGGCGATAAACTGGGTGATGTATTGGGGAGCTGGCTTGAGGTCGTAGCGATCGTCGATGAGCCCAACCAGAAAGACAAAGGCCGTGCCGATCAGCACGCCTCGCAATCGTCGGGCGTCGTCGGGCACGGCTGGGCTTTGCAGCACAAACTCGGCGATAAAGATGATGGCGGAGACGGTAAAGAAACTGATGAATAGCGCTACGCCACCCAAGCGCGACGTCGGTGCGCCGTGACGGCGTCGCCCGGCGGGTCGATCCACCAATCCCCAGCGCCGGCCCAGTCGCCCAGCCAGCGGGGTGAGCAGCAGCGACAAGAGCAGCGCAGCGCAAAAAACGGCGAAAAAGATCAGCGTGTCGTTCACGAGTCAACCCGTCTGCCGTCGCGCAGACCTTTAACCGGTGCCAAACTGGCGATCACCCGCGTCGCCCAGGCCCGGCACGATGAAGCCGACATCGTTCAAGTTTTCGTCGACCGCCGCGATGTGGATCGGTACGTCGGGGTGCGCCCGGGCCAGCCGTTCCACCCCTTCGGGCGCGGCGATGATGCCGACGAATTTGATGCGACGAGCGCCCCATTCCTTGAGAATGTCCACCGTCGCCACGGCCGAACCGCCGGTGGCCAGCATGGGGTCGAGAACCAGACAGACGTCCACCGTAGGGCTGACGGGCAGCTTGTTGTAGTACTGTACTGGGCGTAAGGTTTCTTCGTCGCGAAAGAGGCCGATGTGCCACACTTCGGCCGATGGCATCATCTCCCAAATGCCCTCGACCATGCCCAGGCCTGCTCGCAACACCGGCACCAGGCCAATCTTTTCCTGTAGCTTGTGACCCGCCGCCCGGCCCATCGGCGAGGTGACGATGACGTCATGCAATTTCATGTCGGCCGTCGCTTCGTAGGTCAGCAGAATGGCGATCTCGCGCACCAGTTCACGAAACTTTTTGTGCTCGGTCTTCATGTCGCGCAGCTTGGTCAATTTGTGTTTGACCAGGGGGTGATTAGAGATCTGGACCTGAGACATAGTGCCTCCCCTGAGCGGTGTTTGTGCGCTTGCGCATAATGGCAGCGATTGTACCCCGGTGAACGCTAATTGTCAAAGCTAAACTAGCGCGCAGAGCCAGGGTGGGGTAAAATAAGCTCATGGCTGAACGTATCGTTTCACCCCAGTCCCGTGAGGGCGAAGTGGCCCTTGATCGTGCTCTGCGTCCGCAAAGGTTGTCCCAAATCATTGGCCAGGACCGCGTGCGAGAGAACTTGAGCATATTGATCCAGGCTACCCGGCAGCGGGGGGAGGCGTTGGATCACGTTCTATTGTATGGTCCGCCGGGTCTGGGAAAGACCACCTTTTCCCACGTGATCGCCAACGAAATGGGCACCAATGTGCACGTCACTTCTGGGCCGGCCATTGAGCGGGCGGGTGACTTGGCGGCTATCCTCACCAATCTGCACGCTATTGACATTCTTTTTATTGATGAGGTACACCGCTTGGGTCGGGTGGTAGAAGAGATTCTCTATCCGGCGATGGAAGACTATGCGCTGGACATCGTCATCGGCAAGGGGCCAAGTGCTCGCATCATACGGCTCAGCCTGCCCCAATTTACCGTCGTCGGTGCCACCACGCGTCTGGCGTTGGTCACTGCGCCGCTGCGGGCGCGTTTTGGAGCGACCTACCGGCTTGATTTCTATACGACTGAGGCGATTTCAGCCATTGTCCGGCGAGCGGCCGGCTTGCTCCAGGTTCCTGTGGACGAGGCGGGCATCGCGGAAATTGCTCGTCGCGCTCGCGGTACCCCGCGCGTCGCGCTGAGGCTGCTCAAGCGGGTGCGCGACTATGCCCAGGTGCGCGCTGATGGTGTCATCAACGTGGATATCGCTCAACAGGCGCTGGAGCTGTTGGAAGTAGATGCATTGGGTCTGGACGACCTGGACCGGCGCGTGTTGATGACGATCATCGCTAAGTTTGGCGGTGGCCCGGTCGGGCTGGAAACCATCGCCGCTGCGATCAGTGAAGAGTCAGATACGATAATGGATGTGGTCGAGCCCTATTTGCTTCAATTGGGGTTCCTTGAACGCACACCGCGCGGA
>CBFDAD010000209.1:0-4020 GCA_965602705.1 uncultured bacterium | reverse complement strand
CGTCCTGGGAGTGGGAAGCATCATCGTCGGCCTCGCGATGGCGGCCTACACGGGGTATATCACTCTAAACGGTGAGTTCTACGCCGAAAGCGTGGCTTTCTTTATCCTCGGTGTGGGGCTGGTGCTGGCAGGCATTGCTGGCGTCTGGCGGACCATGAGCTTGACGCGGGAGTAGAGAGATGAAAAAAGTTGCAGAGCTGTCCTTTGAACAAGCTTTTGCGGAATTGGAGGCGACCGTCGCCCAGTTGGAGCGCGGCGATCTGTCGCTAGAAGAGTCCATTGCGCTGTTTGAGCGCGGCCAGGCGCTGGCGGCTCACTGCGGCCAGCAGCTCGACACAGCGGAATTAAAGGTTCAGCAATTGTTACCCAAGGGCGAGGGTGAGACTGCCCCCTTTGACCTGGCGCAGGACTAGGGTGTGCTGATGCAGTGGTCTCAGTTTCTGTGTCTGGGCACTACCCTGTCGGCGCTGACCGGTCTATTGGTGTTAGGCTGGGGCGCTCGCCGCGAGCGCTGGCGCTGGTTGTGGGTGCTCGTTGCCGCTGTCTTTTTGATCGGCGCCGGCTTTGGCGCGGCTGAGACGGTTTATCAGCTCGCCGTTGAGCGTCAGGAGCGGCAGCGGTTGGAGGGGACGTCGATTTCTGCCCGCCCGGCTGAACCTACGCCGGCACCGCTTCCCAGTCCTACACCGGAACTGTTGGATCTTGCCACGGCTACTGTTACACTTTCCGCCACTGAGACACCCCCACCCACCGACACGCCTGCGCCGTTCCCCACCCGAACGCTCCGGCCCACCCCGCAACCTCGGCCCACGGACACGGCGCTACCCAGCCCCACCAGGACGCGCCGGCCTACGCCCGAGGCTCGGCCCACGGCGACATCGTCCTCTTCGCCTGTGCTTCGACCGACTCCTGCGTCGATGACCCTCGGTGACCTTGGCGCGCTGGCGCCGTCGTTGATCACGGCGGAGCGGGCCATCCTGGCGACACTGGACGATCCACCCCATTATGTTTTGGACGTGGTCGTTGATTTCGAAGCGCTGACGGTGGCGGGCACGGCGGAGATATTGTACACCAACAACGAACGCGAGACGCTCGATGCGGTCTATTTGCGGCTTTACCCTAACGCCGAACACTATGAGGAAGGCGAGACGCAGATTGACGCCGTCAACGTGGACGGAGCGGCCGTCGTTCCTAATTTCGGGGACGCCGAGCGCACCATTCTCGAGGTGCCGTTGCCTGCGCCGCTGCCACCCGACGCCCAGACGACGCTCCAGATCGCCTTCAGTGTCACTGTGCCGCGCCGCTCTGACCGCTTTGGCTACGACGAAGGCGTGATGAGCCTGGGGCATTGGTATCCGGTGCTGGCCGTTTACGACGACGAGGGCTGGAACCTGGACCCCTATGTGGCGTTGGGTGACGCCTTTTACAGCGACGTGGCTTTTTACACCGTACATCTGACCGTGCCCGAGGAAACCGTCGTCGCAGCCACCGGCGTCGAGGTGGGGCAGGTTCTGCATCGTCTGCCACGCGCGACGATCACCTACGTCAGTGGCGCCACGCGTGACTTTGCCCTGGCCCTCAGCCGCGAGTACGAGACGGCCAGCGCTCAGGTGGGCGAGACGACGGTCACGTCGTATTATCTGCCCGGTCACGAGCGCGCTGGACGCGAGGCGCTCCAGGTCGCTGTGGACGCGCTCAAGGTCTACAACGCGCGCTTTGGCCTGTACCCCTATAGCGAACTGGACGTGGCTGAGACCTCTTTTCCCATCGCCGGTGTGCCGGGTGGGATGGAGTTTCCGGGGATTGTGTTTATCGGCAGCGGCTTTTACCGGCCAGATGGCATGTTTGCCTCGGATTTGGACGTGGTCGTGGCGCGCGAGGTGGCGCACCAATGGTGGTACGGCGTCGTCGGCAACAACCAGGTGGACGAACCCTGGCTTGACGAGGCTTTTGCCACTTTTGCTTCCATCATCTACGTGGAGGATCAGCAGGGCGCTCAGGCCGCGGAGGATGCGCTGTGGTCCCGGGCCGTGTTGCCTTATCAGTTGGTTCAGATGCTGGGTGGCGACGGCCCGGTGGGGGCCTCGCTGCTGGATTATGACGGCAATCTGATCGTTTATCAGGCCCTCGTGTATGGCAAGGGGGCCTTGTTTCTGGCGCAATTGCGTGAGTTGTTGGGCGACGAGGATTTTTTCGCCCTGCTGGGACAGCATTACCAGGCGCACAAATACGGTTTGCTGGCTGCTGGTGATTTTCGTCGCAGCATCGAGGCAGCGACCGGGAACGCTGATGCGCTGGCGCTGTACGACGCCGTCGTCGTGCGTGGCGAAGCGCTTGAAGGGCTTGAAGGCCTGGAAAGATTGGAGGGGTTAAGCGACCTGCTGGGTGACGAGCTAACGCTGGAAGATGTGGAGAGCTGGACGGAGTTGTTCGAGGAGTTGTCGCAAAGTACGGAACGTTGAGGTATGTTATGGCTGACAATGCGCGTATGTTGCTGGTGCGTGGAATGGCCGCGGCCAAGGCCAAGGAGATAGATGAGGCCCGTTTCTACCTGGAATGGGTATTGCGCACGGACGCTGACCGTCAGCAGAAGGCGCAGGCGTGGCTGTGGTTGAGTGGCATCACCGATGATCCAGCCACAAAGCGGGATTGCCTGGAAGAGGCTTTGGTGCTCGATCCCGCGAATGTGACGGCCCGGCGGGGCATGGCGATCCTGGATGGGCGTCTCGACCCAAATGAGATCATTGACCCGGATCGAAAGCCCACCACGACCAAGGAAGAGCCCCCCAAACCGGTTGAGACGCAGCGCTTCATCTGTCAAAAGTGCGGCGGCAAGATGGCCTTTATGCCCGATGGTAAGTCGCTCCAATGCGAGTACTGCGGCCAGCAGCAGACGCTCTTTGCGGCGATCAACGCGGGTGCGATGGTTCAGGAGCACGATTTCGTGGTTGCGATGGCCACGGTCAAGGGGCATGCCCGCCCGGAGGGGATGAGGTCTTTTAACTGCCAGGGCTGTGGAGCTTCCTTTATGCTGGCACCCGACGTGTTGTCGCTCAACTGCTCCTACTGCGGTTCGGCCCACGTGGTCGAATTGCCCGAGACCCGTGAACTGATCCCGCCTGAGGGCCTGATTCCACTGGGTGTGCCGCAGCAGGAGGCCAAGCGGGCGTTTCAGCGATGGCTCAAGAAAAAGAATCTGAAAAATGTCGAGGCTTCCCCGGTGCGCGGCCTCTACGTACCGGCGTGGACGTTTGACCTGGTCGGCGAAATTCGCTGGCAATGTTTCACTTACCGGGACGAGAGTGCCAGCTTTGAAGTCGGTGGCTTTTCAATGTCGCTCTCGGGTTCCAGTGACAACCGTAAACTGGCGCGCGAGGAGGGCAGCTATCCTATTTATGAAGACGACATTTTGGTGCCCGCCACGCACAAGTTATCCTCCGATTTGATCATAAAGGAGGTAGACCACTTTGTGCTGGGCGACGTGGTGCCCTATGACCAGGCTTATCTGGCGGACTGGCCGGCCGAGGTTTATGAGATCACGGTCTCCGATGCGTCGTTGGTGGCGCGGCGCAAAGTGCTGGAAAAGGCTCGCAAATTTGCCCAAACCCGTCTCAACGCCACGTTAGGTTATGTCAAAGATTTGCAGTTCAACACCGCCGGCATTGTCGTCGAATCGTTCAAGTTGATTTTATTGCCCGTGTGGGTCGCGCGATACCGCCATCAAGGGAAGACCTATCGCGTCCTCATCAACGGTCAGACGGGCAGGGTCAGGGCCGAAGCGCCACGCAACTGGCTCCAAAAGTTCCTGGGCAGTATTTTTGACTGATAACGCGACCAGGGTAGATTTGGGGTAACTATTCACCTTGCTCGCCCTGGATCGCCAGATCCAGCGGCCCGATGACGGGATCTGACGACACCTGCCCAGCAGAGCTGTGCGGCGCTGGGTCCCTTCGGAGCAAGTTATGGAACAACAATGCTGCTTCCCTGCGCGCCGTTCGCACGTGGGCGTGCTGTGTTACG
>CBFDAD010000208.1:0-4037 GCA_965602705.1 uncultured bacterium | reverse complement strand
GGATTCGGCCCCAGCGCCCGTATCCGCTCAGTCATCTCTTGGGCCACTTTGGCAAAGGTCTCCCCCATACCACCGGAGACAAAGAACATATCCAGCCGCTCGCTGCCGATGCCAATCTCGTCCAGTAGCTTTTTGACCTTTTCCACGCGAATCCTGGCTCGCTCGTTGCCGCGCACATGGTGACAGTTGCCAATGGAGCAACCGACGACGTAAACACCGTCCGCGCCGTGTTCAAAGGCGTCCAGAATATACTTGACGTCGGTCTTGCCTGTGCAGGGCATCTTGACCAGCTTGACATTAGCCGGGTATTGAATGTGCAACGCCCCAGCCGTGTCGGCAGCCATGTCCGCGCAATAGATACACATAAAAGCCGTGATTTCAGGCTCAAAATCCTGGTGTCCGTTGTCGCTCATTTGATCCTCGTTTAAGATAGAACGCGAGGCCCACCTCACGTTTCACGCATCAGGGCACTACCCAGGCTCCCGTCAACTCACCCATCAATTGCTCGTCCAGATATGCCACAAGCTGAATCGCATTGGCCGGGCACTCGGCAGTACAAGTGCCACAACCTTGGCACAGGGCCGGTTCGATATAGGCCGCCCCCACAATCTCCCCCACGCCAGTCAGGTCACTTTTGATTTTGGGAATCTCACAAGGACAGGTGCGCACACAAGTCAGACAGCCAACGCATTTGTCCGGATCCACCACAGCGACAGGGCCACCGTAGTAGAGCGGCTCCTTAGACAACAGTGTGATAGCCCGCCCTGCCGCCGCCTGGGCATTGATGATGACCTCTTCAATGAACTTGGGATAGTGAGACATGCCAGCCATAAAGATGCCCTCTTCCACAAAATCCATCGGGCGCATCTTGATGTGAGCCTCCTGGAAAAAGCCCTCGACTGACAGCGGCACTTTCAGGATTTTCGCGAGCTCCTGTGTGCCTGGTGAGGGCACGACAGCCGTGCTCAAGACCAACATATCGGGCGCCAGGACCATTTCGCGCCCAAAGACCTGCTCCCAAGCCCGCACTTCCAGTTGCCCACCGCTTGCGCCCCGCTCGCCGGGGGCGGCTGTTCGAGTGACCTGGGGCATATGATCTTCGTCGTACCGCAAAAAGATAACCCCTGCACGCCGCGCCTCCGTGTAGTATCGCTCGCGGAAGCCATAGGTGATCATGTCCTTGTAAAGAACAAAAACCTGACAATCGGGATTAAGCATCTTGATTCGAAGCGCGTTCTTCATCGTGTTGGTGCAACAGATGCGGCTACAATAATCCACTCCTGTCGGTGGGCGGACACACTGGATCATGACAACCTGGTTCAGCCGGGTGATCTCCTCTGGGCGATGGACAAAGATCTCTTCCAGATCAAGCTGAGTGACAACCCGTTCGTCCTGCCCCAGAAAATATACGTCGCCGCGCCACTCTTGGCCACCGGTGGCGACGATGGTCACGGCGTGGCGCACCTCGGTCTCCACGTCCGCGTCACCGGCATGCGTTACAATCACCGAGCGAAAGTCACCCGTACGACCGGTGTGAGTCTTGAGCTCGCTGCGCGTGAGCACGTCGATGCGTTCGTGGCCCCGCACGCGGTTGACCAGGTCACGCAACAGGCGCTGAGGGTTCTGTCCTTCAGCCACGTAATAGATACGCCTCAAGTTGCCGCCCAATTGCGCTTCACGCTCGACCAACGTGACGTTAAAACCTGCGTCGGCGATGGATAAGGCGGACTGCATACCCGCCACGCCGCCACCGATGACCAGCGCCCGTCCCGTTGGCTCGACGTCGAGTTTGTGAACCGGTTGTGCCAATCGCACACGGTTCACGGCCATCCGCACTAACTCTTTGGCCTTGCGCGTCGCCAATTGCGGCTGGTCCCTGTGCACCCAAGCGCACTGTTCACGGATATTGGCCATGGTCAGCAGGTAAGGGTTTAATCCAGCCTGACGGGCCACGCGCTGAAAGAGCGACTGGTGGGTACGTTGGCTACAACCGGCCACCACGACCCGATTTAGCCCGTGAGACTCGATCATCTCACGAATACGATCCAGGTCGGGGTCCATACAACTGTAGGCCAGTCGCTCAGCATAAACCACATCTGATAGGCCCGTGGCGAAGCCAACCACATCCTGGGTGTGCACCACCCCATCAATAGACGGTTCACACTCGCAGACAAAAACGCCCACCCGCGCTGGCTCGTCACTTACATCCCTTTCCAGGGGAAACTCATCGCCGCGAGAGAGGAAAGGATACTCGTGGCTTGAGGGACCGTGACCTAATTGGTCCGACATCAGTCGCATCACGTCGCCAGCCGCGCCAACGGCGTCCAGGAAGGTCTCGGCGATCTCTTTTGGCGACAGAAAGGTGCCACAGACGTAAACGCCTGACGCGCTCGTCTCCAGGGGCGCGAACTTGTCAGTTTGGCAAAAGCCGTACTCGTTCAACTCGATGCCCAGCTCTTGGGCTAACTGCTTTGACGACGCAGGCGGCACCGTGCCCAACGACAGCACCACCATGTTAAAGCGGTCCTGGATCATTTGCCCGTCTGGCCCAGGATAATGCAGAATCAAGTCGCTGGTCGCCGGGTCTTCTTTGATGTATGAGATGCGCGCGCGAGTATACTCAACGCCGTAGGTCTTGCGGGAAGCCTCATAGTAAGCGTTAAACTCTTTGTTAAAAGCCCGCTCGTCCATCATAAAAATCTGGGTATGGACGCCAGGCAGGCGCTCTTTGGCAATCATGGCCTCTTTCGTGGCATACATGCAGCAGATCGAGGAACAATAGGGATGTTTTTGATCGCGAGAGCCAATGCACTGCAGCCAGGCGATACGCTGAGGCACCTGGGCGTCCGAAGGGCGTAGCACGATGCCCTCGGTAGGGCCGGACCGGCTGGCGAGGCGCTCGTATTGCATACTGTGGATCACATTGGGGTAGCGCCCAAAGCCCAATTCCTCGTACTCGTAGGCATCGGACAGATCATAGCCCAAGGCCAAAATGATCGCACCGACGTGCAGCTGGGACTCGTAGGACTCCTCGCCCAGGTCAATGCAGTCCGTAGGGCAGACGTCTACGCAACGGCCACAATCATCACAATACGGTCCCCGGTCTATGATGTAAGCATTGGGGATCGAGCGCACCGCCATCTTGTAGGCGGCCTTGCGCGTCGCCAAGTCCGCCTCAAAGCCGCTCGGCAGATCGACCGGACACACTATCGTACACAGGTCGCAATTGATACAACGCGCCGGGTCCACGTAGCGTGGCTCGTGACGCAACGTCACCTGAAAATCCCCGGCTTGGCCCTCCACCGCAATGACGTTAGTCAGGGTAAGGAGGCGGATGTTGGGATGCAGATTCTTGTCCTGGAAAGCAGGTGAGATAGCTGGCCGGGTGCAACCATAGCCGTGGTCCGACGTGCCCCTGCACAGCACGCAGTCATGCGTCGGGAACATATAGCCCAACTGAGCCACGCGTCCGCCCAGCGCGGGCGTAGCCTCAACCAGGTTGACCTTTAATCCAGCTTCGGCCAGGTCCACCGCCGCGCGCATGCCAGCAACGCCGCCGCCGACAACCAAGACGCTGTCTCGCGGGTTGTCCCAAGCCCCTTGGTCGTTTTTATCCGTGTTGGTACGCATTATCTCAATCCACTCCTCAATACGGCCTGCGAGCAATCCACACGACCAATCTGATTGACGTGGGTTGGTATACTTTATACTCGCAAAATACCTTTGGATCTATGATCCAATTATAGACCGGTCCGCTATACACCGTCCATAGTTCTTCAGAACTGATTCGATGAACGCCCACCTGATGAACATAGCACAAAAGAACTAATGCCAACGCTCTGCAGACGGGCAATAAACCAGGCCCGGCGCCTTTTGACGAGGCGCTCTGACAAAGGACAGTGCCAAAGATTTGGTTGAGCCCAACCCACGCGGCCTGATATGAAAAGAAACCCGGTCTGGGTCACACATGTCATGTGCACAGCGTCAAGGAAAACCGGGTTTCTCCACTGTGAGCTTCTGCCACTACACCCGAAGAT